>JBJOQW010000094.1:0-15784 GCA_046049665.1 Pseudomonadota bacterium
CCTTTGTGGGTGCGTTGGTGGCATTGGTGGTGGGTGCCATGTTCGGCCTGCCACAAGCAAAGGTTGGTCCGCTGCCCCCGACAGCTGAAGAGAAAGCCGAGGCAGAGGCGGCCGCGGCAGCGATGGTGCCAGCGGCAAGTGCATCGCCGGCAGCGGTAGCGACAATGGTGGCCGAGGCTGTGACGGCAAAGCCTGCGGCGGCCGAGATGGCACCGGCAGCTTTCGTGGCCACGCCTGCGGCTGAGCCCAAGCCGGCGAAAGCGCCGCGCGCGGCAAAGCCTGCGGCGGCAAAACCGGCCAAGACCCCGGCGGCGGCGAAGCCTGCCAAGGATGCGGCAGTGGCAGCACCGGCCAAGGCACCCAAGGCCAAAAAGGAAACCGGGCCAAAGCGGCTGACGGGGCCACGCAAGGGCATTGCGGATGACCTGAAGGAAATCGAAGGCATTGGTCCGGCGATGGAAAAGCTGGTGAACGGCATGGGCTTTTACCACTTTGACCAGATTGCAAGCTGGTCGGATGCGGATGTGGCGCTGGTTGATAGCGAAATGAAGACGTTCAAGGGCCGGATCGTGCGCGACAAATGGGTAGCGCAGGCGAAAATCATCGTGGCCGAGGGGCTGGATGCGTTTCGTGAGCGGGCAAAGACGAACAATTACTAAGGGCAGCAGATGACGAAACCCACCCCATCAGATCTGGCAACGGCGCGGCAGGCTCGGCTTGTGGCGATCGTGTTCGTTGTCACGATTCTGGGGTGGTTTCTGGTGCAGTTGATTGGGGCGCAGATGGGCTGGCAGGGGCGCTATGCGATTCTGTTTGATCTGTTGGCGCTGGCGGCCTTCGTCTGGGGGCTGATTGTGACATGGCAAATCTGGCGGAAACGCCGGGCAGAAGGGAGCCGCTGATGCTGAAGGATCAGGACCGCATTTTTACCAACCTCTACGGGATGCATGACCGCAGCCTGAAGGGGGCGATGAAGCGCGGGCATTGGGATGGCACGGCAGGCTTGCTGGCACTTGGGCGCGACAAGATCGTGGAGATTGTCAAGGCTTCGGGTCTGCGGGGCCGGGGCGGGGCGGGGTTCCCGACGGGGTTGAAGTGGAGCTTCATGCCCAAGCAAAGCGACGGGCGGCCCAGCTATCTGGTGGTGAACGCGGACGAGTCGGAACCGGGCACTTGCAAGGACCGCGAGATCATGCGGCATGATCCGCATACCTTGATCGAAGGCTGCCTGATTGCGGCTTTCGCGATGGGGGCGAATGCCTGCTACATCTATATCCGGGGCGAATACATCCGCGAAAGGGAAGCACTGCAGACGGCGATGGATGAGGCGTACGAGGCCGGTCTGGTGGGCAAGAACGCCTGCAAATCGGGCTTTGATTTCGACATCTATCTGCATCACGGGGCAGGGGCCTATATCTGCGGCGAGGAAACGGCACTGCTGGAAAGCCTTGAAGGCAAGAAGGGCATGCCACGGATGAAGCCGCCATTCCCGGCAGGCAGTGGCCTGTATGGCTGCCCGACAACGGTGAACAACGTGGAATCGATTGCGGTTGTGCCAACGATCCTGCGGCGGGGGGCAGAGTGGTTTGCAGGCTTCGGGCGGCCGAACAACACAGGGACAAAGCTGTTTGGCATTTCGGGCCATGTGAACAACCCCTGCGTGGTGGAAGAGGAAATGTCGATCACGCTGAAGGAACTGTTGGAACGGCATTGCGGCGGCGTGCGGGGCGGCTGGAAGAACATCAAGGCGGTGATCCCGGGCGGGTCATCGGTGCCAATGCTGAACGCGGCGCAGTGTGATGAGGCGATCATGGATTTCGACTGGCTGCGCGAGCAGCGGTCGGGTCTGGGCACGGCAGCGGTGATCGTGATGGACCAGTCAACGGATGTGATCAAGGCGATCTGGCGTTTGTCAAAGTTCTACAAGCACGAAAGCTGCGGCCAGTGCACGCCGTGCCGTGAAGGCACGGGCTGGATGATGCGGGTGATGGACAGGCTGGTGCGCGGCGATGCCGAGGTTGAGGAGATTGACATGCTTTTGTCGGTGACAAAGCAGGTTGAGGGCCACACGATCTGCGCGCTTGGCGATGCGGCGGCTTGGCCGATCCAAGGGTTGGTGCGGCATTTCCGGGACGAGATTGAAGACCGGATCAAGGCAAAGCGCACGGGTCGCGTGTCGGCAGTGGCGGCAGAGTGATGGTGCGGGGGGCGGCGATCATGGGGCTGACAGGTCTTGCGGCCTGTGTGGCGTCTGCGCCGCCGACCCCGGTTGCGCGCGCGATTGCGACTGAGGCAGTGCCAGTCACATATCGAGACCGGGCCTTTGTGGCCTCCATTGCGCCGGGTGCGCCGGGGGTGACTTTGACGCGTGCGGGGGCGGTTCCAGTGGCGGGGGCGACGGTGCGGGTGACGGCACCGGGGCTGGCGCGGGATGAAGGGATTGCGGCGAAAGAGGCGGCGAGGCTGGCTTGTGAAGGGCAGGGCGGGGCGTTTCAGGGCCAGGCGATTGGCAGCTATGCGGGGCCCGAGACTTGGGCCTTTGCGGGGGCCTGCGCATGAGGGTGCTAGGGGATAGCAGCCAGTTCACGGGGTCTTGTCATGGCCTAGCGGGCCATCTGTGCCCATTCTTGGACCTGTCAGCCAAAGGGCTGACGCAAACAGGACAAGGAGCGATCTGATGCAAGGCATGCACCTGGCAGAGTTGAATGTGGGGCGCCTGCGCGCACCTACGGATGATCCGCGTGTGGCAGAGTTCATGGGGGCGTTGGACCGCGTGAACGGCATGGGCAAGCGGATGCCGGGGTTCGTCTGGATGATGGAAGGTTCGGGCGCGCCGGGGACCGGGAATACCGAGGCCAAGATCGACGGCGATCCGCAGTATGTGAGCAACCTGACAGTCTGGGAAGACGTGGAAAGCCTTGAGAATTTCGTGTTCAACACGGTGCACCGGGCGTTTTACGAACGGCGGGCGGAATGGTTTGAAGTGCTGGGCAAGATGCATTTCGTTATGTGGTGGATAGCTGCGGGGCATAGGCCGACCTTGGATGAGGCATTGGCCAAACTGGCGCAGCGAGAGTCGAATGGTGATACGGACGCAGCCTTTGGCTGGGCCTATCTGACGGAAGCGCGCCTGTGGCAAAGCCATGGGTGCACTCAGGTAGCGGCGGAGTGATGGCGATGAAAAAGCTTTTGCCCCTTGCGCTGATCCTTGGCCTTGCGACCCCGGCCTTTGCCTTGCCGCCCCTGTCAGAGAACAGCTATATCAACGACCGGCTTATTCAGGCGCGTGTGGCCGACCGTATCCGCAAGGAATGCGGCGATATCTCGGCACGCTTTGCCTATGCCTATTCGCAGGCGCGGGCCCTGAAGCAGTATGCGCTGGATCAGGGCTACACGGATGCGCAGATCGAGGCGTTTCTGGACAGCAAGCCTGACAAGGACCGCGTCAAGGCGGCGGCCGAGGCCTATCTGCGCGCCAATGGCGCGACGGATGAGGCAGGGTTCTGCGCACTTGGGCGCAAGGAAATTGCGAACGGCACGGTTGCCGGGTCGCTGATTTACGAAAACTGAAAGGGCAAGGCGATGTGCTACGGCCAGGTTGATCTGAAGGCGCTGACGCGCGAGACGGAAGGACGTCTTGCGGGCCTGCCGAAGGTTGATGCGGCCGCAGCACCGGCTGTGGGTCTGCTGGCCCGGCTGCGCGCGGCCCTTGAAACATATCGCGGTAAGGAAGAACGCCATGTCTAACCTCAAGAAAATCAGCATTGACGGGATCGAGGTCGAAGTCGATGGCGCGATGACCATCATTCAGGCTGCAGAAGTGGCGGGGATTGATATCCCGCGGTTCTGCTACCACGAACGGCTGACGATTGCGGGCAACTGCCGGATGTGTCTGGTGGAGGTGGTGGGCGGGCCGCCGAAACCTGCGGCATCCTGCGCGATGCAGGTGCGCGACCTTCGGCCGGGGCCGAATGGTGAGGCGCCGGTGGTGAAAACGAACTCGCCCATGGTGAAGAAAGCGCGCGAAGGCGTGATGGAGTTCCTGCTGATCAACCATCCGCTGGATTGCCCGATCTGCGATCAGGGGGGCGAGTGTGACCTGCAGGATCAGGCGATGGCGTTCGGGGTGGATTTCAGCCGCTACCGCGAGCCGAAGCGGGCATCGGAAGACCTGAACCTTGGGCCTTTGGTGGAAACCAAGATGACGCGCTGCATTTCCTGCACGCGCTGTGTGCGGTTCACGACGGAAGTGGCGGGCATCACGCAGATGGGCCAGACAGGCCGGGGTGAGGATAGCGAGATCACAAGCTATTTGAACGAAACGCTGTCATCGAACCTGCAGGGCAACATCATTGACCTGTGCCCGGTGGGGGCGCTGACGAGTAAGCCCTATGCGTTCACGGCGCGGCCTTGGGAACTGACCAAGACGGAAACGATAGACGTGATGGATGCGGTGGGCAGCAACATTCGTGTTGATACGAAAGGGCGCGAAGTGATGCGCATTCTGCCGCGGAACCATGACGGCGTGAATGAGGAATGGATTTCGGATAAAACGCGCTTTGTATGGGATGGCCTGCGGCGGCAGCGGCTGGATGTGCCTTACATCCGTGTGGACGGCAAACTTCGCAAGGCGACATGGCCGGAGGCGCTGGCGGCGGCTGCGGCGGCGATGAAGGGCAAAAAAGTGGCCGGGCTGGTAGGGGACCTCACAAGCGTTGAGGCGGCCTATTCGCTGAAAGCGCTGGTGGAAGGTCTGGGCGGGCATGTGGAATGCCGCACGGACGGGGCAAAGCTGCCGATCGGCAACCGGTCGGCCTATGTGGGCACGGCGGCGATTGAGGATATCGACGCGGCGAAGATGATTCAGCTGGTGGGCGCGGACCCGCGCAATGAAGCGGCAGTGCTGAACGCGCGGCTGCGCAAGGCGTGGATCAATGGCGCGCGGATTGGCCTCGTGGGGCCAGCGGTGGACCTGACCTATGATTACGCGCATGTGGGCACGGGGCGCGATGCGCTGGTGATGCTGGCGGGCAAGGAGATTTCCGAGGAAACGAAAGCCAAGGCCAGCATGGTGATCGTAGGGCAGGGCGCGCTGACGGAAGCCGATGGCGAGGCGGTGCTGAGCCAAGCGATGAAGCTGGCGGAAAATTCAGCCTCGGGGTTCATGGTGCTGCACACGGCCGCAAGCCGGGTTGGCGCAATGGACGTGGGGGCCTGCACGGAAGGCGGGCTGGCCCGCGCGCTGGAAGGCGCGGAGGTGGTGTTCAACCTTGGCGCGGATGAGGTGGAGATCGCGAAAGGCGCTTTCGTGATCTATCAGGGCAGCCATGGTGACCGGGGCGCACACCGGGCGGATATCATTCTGCCGGGGGCGGCTTACACGGAAGAAAACGGCTTGTTCGTGAACACCGAAGGGCGGCCACAACTGGCCATGCGCGCAGGGTTCGCACCGGGTGAGGCCAAGGAAAACTGGGCGATCCTGCGGGCTTTGTCGGCGGAACTGGGGGCAACCCTGCCGTGGGATTCGCTGGCGGCACTGCGGGCGGCGATTGTGGCCAAGCATCCGCATCTGGGGCGGATTGATGAGGTGCCAGAGAACGCTTGGCAGCCATTGCCGCTGAAAGCGCCTGCCAAGGCGGATTTCAGGGCAGCGGTGGATGATTTCTACCTGACCAACCCGATCTGCCGCGCCTCAAGCCTGATGGGCGAGTTGTCGGCGCTGGCGGCACAGCGCGCGCATCCGGCAGTGGCGGCAGAGTAATCCATGCGCCACACCCGCACCCTTGCCAGCCTGATTGCCGCGACAGCGGCGATTGGCGCTTGCACGGCTGCGGAACCGGTCAGCCAAGGGGCCGGAGCGCCCGACTATCTGGGAATCGAGACGCTGCTGCTGGACGGCGATCTGGTCAATTTCCGGATCGCGATGAAGGGCGGCAATGGCCCGGTTGATGTGGAAGACTACGGGCGTTGTGCTGCGGCGCAATATGCACTGATCCGCGGTGCGGGTTTTGCGCGACATGTGCGCACAAGTGTTGATTTATCGGGTGGCATTTGGCGCGGGGATGCGGTTTACACCATCTCGGCGGCGCTGCCCCTGGGTGTGCGAAACATTGATGCCGAAGTGACCGTGCGCGATTGCGCGGCGCGTGGCATTCCGACGATTTAAGGGACTGGACGCATGGGCTTTTTCGAAACAAACGCTGGGATCGCGCTTCTGATAGTGGCGCAAAGCCTGCTGGTGATTGCCTTCGTGATGATCAGCCTGTTGTTCCTTGTCTATGGCGACCGCAAGATCTGGGCGGCGGTGCAGATGCGGCGGGGGCCCAACGTGGTGGGGCCGTTCGGCCTGCTGCAATCGGTGGCCGATGCGCTGAAATACGTGGTCAAGGAAATTGTCGTGCCAGCGGGCGCGGACCGGCCGGTGTTCTTTCTGGCGCCAATGCTCAGCTTCGTGCTGGCGGTGCTGGCATGGGCGGTGGTGCCGTTCAATGACACGTGGGTGCTGTCCAACATCAACGTGGCGATCCTGTTCGTCTTCGCGGTATCCTCCTTGGAGGTTTACGGCGTGATCATGGGGGGCTGGGCCAGCAACTCCAAATATCCGTTCCTTGGGTCTTTGCGCTCTGCCGCGCAGATGATTTCCTATGAAGTCTCCTTGGGCCTGATCATCATCGGCATCATCATCTCAACGGGTTCGATGAACTTCGGGGCGATTGTGGCGGCACAGGATGGCGACTATGGCCTTTTGAACTGGTATTGGCTGCCGCATTTCCCGATGGTTTTCCTGTTCTTCATCAGTGCCTTGGCCGAAACAAACCGCCCGCCGTTCGACCTGCCCGAAGCGGAATCGGAACTCGTGGCGGGGTTCATGGTTGAATACTCCTCAACTCCGTACCTGCTGTTCATGGCGGGCGAATACATCGCCATTTTCCTGATGTGCGCACTGATGAGCCTGTTGTTCTTCGGCGGCTGGCTGTCGCCCATTCCGGGCCTGCCGGATGGGGCGCTGTGGATGGTGGCGAAGATGGCGTTCTTCTTCTTCCTGTTCGCCATGGTGAAGGCGATCGTGCCGCGTTACCGCTATGACCAGCTGATGCGCATTGGCTGGAAGGTGTTCCTGCCGATGTCCTTGGCTTGGGTGGTGATCATCGCGTTTCTGGCAAAATTCGAAGTGTTTGGCGGCTTTTGGGCCCGCTGGGCGATTGGGGGCTGAACCATGAGCAATATCGACTGGAACCGCGCAACCCGCTATTTCCTGCTGCAGGATTTCTTCAAGGGGTTTGCCCTTGGCATGAAGTATTTCTTCGCGCCCAAGGCCACGCTGAACTATCCGCACGAAAAGGGCCCGCTGTCGCCGCGTTTCCGTGGGGAACATGCCCTGCGCCGTTACCCCAATGGCGAGGAACGCTGCATTGCCTGCAAGCTGTGCGAGGCTGTTTGCCCGGCGCAGGCGATTACGATTGATGCAGAACCGCGCGATGACGGGTCACGCCGCACCACACGCTATGACATCGACATGACGAAATGCATCTATTGCGGTTTCTGCCAGGAAGCCTGCCCGGTGGATGCGATTGTCGAAGGGCCGAATTTCGAATTTTCCACGGAAACGCGGGAAGAGCTGTTCTACAACAAGGACCGCTTGCTGGAAAACGGCGCGCGGTGGGAAGCGGAAATTGCACGCAACCTTGAAATGGATGCGCCCTACAGATGAGCGATGATTTCACCAAGATGTTCGCGGCCATGATGGCGCAGGGGCAGGAAATGGCCAAGGCCTTTGCGCCGGCGATGCAGGGTTTGGATGCGGCGGCGTTCGAAAAGCTGTTCCCGGCGATGCCGAAAGAGATGCTTGAGGCGTGGTTCGGCAAAACCTTCAACCCCGAGGGCCTTGATGCGCGCACGCGGTTCTTGCTGACGATTGCGGGCCAGACAATTCTGGGGGCGCAGGGTGAGGCGGCCTTGCGTGTGACCATTCGCAATGCCTTGGCTGCGGGTGCCAGCCAGCGCGAGATTGCGGAAACGATCTGGCAGATGAGCCTGTTTGCGGCCCCACCTGCCTTGCAAAAGGCGCTTGAAATCGCGCAAGGCGTATTCGCCGAGAAAGAGGGTGAGGCATGACCATTGCCGATTATGCATTCTATGCCTTTGCCATTGTCACCGTGGTGGCGGGCGTTCTGGTGACGGTATCAAAAAACCCGGTGCATTCGGTGCTGTGGCTGATCCTTGCGTTCCTGTCATCGGCGGGGCTGTTCGTGCTGCTGGGGGCGGAATTCGTGGCGATGCTGCTGATCATCGTTTACGTGGGCGCCGTGGCGGTGCTGTTCCTGTTCGTGGTGATGATGCTGGACATCGACTTTGCCGAATTGAAGGGCGAGCTTGCGAAATACATGCCGCTGGCGCTGCTGATTGGCGTGATCATCCTGATGCAGATCACTTTGGGTGTTGGCGCGTGGGTGCAGGCGGACGGGGCGCTTGGCCTGCGGGCGGCGGTGACGCCTGACTTGGCCGAGGTCGAGAATACCCGCGCCTTAGGCCTGCTGATCTATGACAAATACCTGCTGCTGTTCCAGCTTTCGGGGCTGATCCTGCTGGTGGCGATGATCGGGGCGATTTTGCTGACGCTGCGCCACCGCAAGGATGTGAAGCGGCAGAACGTGCTGCAACAGATGTGGCGCGACCCGGCCAAGGCGATGGAGTTGCGCGACGTGAAGCCGGGGCAGGGGTTGTGATGGGTGTATCCTTCACTGCGTTCACCGTCTTTTTGATCGCTGGGCTGTTCGCTTCGATAGCAAGTGCATGCACCTTTCAGCCAGGTCCAATAAGTGGTGCAAGCGTTTTTCGTGGTGAGGATTGCACCATTTCTTACCAACAAGGCGTCGGAAGCAGCATCGGCCTAGAAAAGGCTGAAAATCTTGGAACAGGTTTTGTGTGGCAAGTCGCTTACGATGGAAACGTATGCGTTGCAGAGCAACATGCTGTTTTAATAGATTGCAATGCCGGTCGTGCGGTCACAGTCGGCCCTTACGAATATCAAGGCAACGAACAAGGATCTGACCACGTTTATGCTGTTTCAGAGCTACGTGCATTCGTCCGTGATGGGATAGACATCAACGATCTAACCCTTGAGATATTTGCGCAAAAGGGCGGCTCGTTGTCGTTGCCTGATGCTGTCTATACTGACCTTCGCAATCGCATATCGCTAAACGGGCAACTTTTGGGTCTGAGCTGTGCTTGTCGACTGTATTACCCAGACAGTGCTGGCGCGAGAAACTGACTATTGGCTTGATGGCCAGACGAAATAACAACGGGCACGAGACCCGGAGGGAACGAAGATGGTTGGACTTGAACATTACCTGACGGTGGCAGCGGCGCTGTTCGTGATCGGGATCTTTGGCATCTTTCTGAACAGAAAGAACGTCATCGTGATCCTGATGTCGATCGAGCTCATGCTGCTTGCGGTCAACATCAACCTTGTCGCCTTCTCCAGCTTCCTTGGTGATCTGGTGGGGCAGGTGTTCACCATGTTTGTCCTGACCGTGGCGGCGGCCGAGGCGGCGATTGGCCTTGCCATTCTGGTCGTGTTCTTCCGCACGCGGGGCACGATTGATGTTGAAGACGCGAATGTGATGAAGGGCTAAGGCATGGCAACGATCATTCTTTTTGCGCCGCTGATCGGCGCGCTGATCTGCGGCTTTGGCTGGCGGTTCATTGGTGAGACGGCGGGGCAGGTGGTGGCCACGGGCCTCTTGTTCCTTGCGGCACTGCTGTCATGGGTGATTTTCCTGACGCATGACGGGGTGACCGAGCAGATCATCCTGATGCGCTGGATTGAATCCGGCACGCTTGGCACGGAATGGGCCATCCGGCTGGACCGGTTGACGGCGATCATGCTGGTGGTGGTGACCTCGGTTTCGGCGCTCGTGCACCTGTATTCCTTCGGCTACATGGCGCATGACGATAACTGGACGCATCACGAACATTACAAGGCGCGGTTCTTTGCGTACCTGTCGTTCTTTACCTTCGCGATGCTGATGTTGGTGACGTCTGACAACCTTGTGCAGATGTTCTTTGGCTGGGAAGGGGTGGGCGTTGCCTCATACCTGCTGATCGGCTTCTACTACAAAAAGCCAAGCGCGAACGCGGCGGCGATCAAGGCGTTTGTGGTGAACCGCGTGGGCGATTTCGGCTTTGCGCTTGGGATTTTCGCGCTGTTTTACCTTACGGACAGCATCCGGTTCGATGATATCTTTGCTGCGGCGCCGACCTTGGCGAATACCTATGTCAGCTTCCTCTGGGCTGACTGGAACGCGGCGAACCTGATTGCGGTGTTGTTGTTCATTGGGGCGGCGGGCAAATCGGCGCAGCTGTTCCTGCACACATGGCTTCCCGACGCGATGGAGGGGCCGACGCCCGTATCGGCGCTGATCCACGCGGCAACCATGGTGACCGCAGGCGTGTTCCTGGTGTGCCGCATGTCGCCGTTGATGGAATATGCGCCCGAAGCGATGGCTTTTGTGACCTTCATGGGGGCGACAACGGCCTTTGTGGCGGCAAGCATCGGGCTGGTGCAGAACGATATCAAGCGGGTGATCGCCTATTCAACGATGTCACAACTGGGCTACATGTTCGTGGCGGCGGGTGTGGGCGTGTATTCGGTGGCGATGTTCCACCTGTTCACGCATGCGTTCTTCAAGGCGATGCTGTTCCTTGGGGCAGGGTCGGTGATCCATGCGATGCACCATGAGCAGGACATGCGGAACTATGGTGGTTTGCGCAAAAAGATCCCGTTTACATTCGCGGCAATGCTGATTGGCACGCTGGCGATTACAGGGGTGGGGATTCCGCTGACGCATATCGGGTTTGCCGGGTTCCTGTCGAAGGACGCGGTGATTGAAAGCGCGTTTGTGGGCAGCCAGTATGCCTTCTGGCTGCTGGTGGTGGCGGCGCTGATGACCAGCTTCTACTCGTGGCGGCTGCTGTTCATGACGTTCTTCGGGCAGGCGCGGGGCGACCACCACACGCATGACCACGCACACGAGAGCCCAAAGATCATGCTGATCCCGCTGGGGGTGCTTGCGGTGGGGTCTGTGTTTGCAGGCATGGTCTGGTACAACGTGTTCTTCGGCAAGGAAGAGGCCGTACGCCAGTGGTTCGGCATGGAAGCGACGGCTGACCATGGCAAAGCCGAAGAGCATGGCGATGAGGCCGCGGGGCATGGTGACCAAGCCGCCACAGACGGCCACGGCACTGCCGAAGAGCACAGCGATGAGGCCCCCGCCGAAGGCCAGGCTGCGGCCACAACGACCGCCGCGCATGGTGATGAGGCTGCCGCCGCTGTTACCGTTGCAACGGGTCCTGTAAGTGCCACAGGCGCAGCACCGAAAGGGGCCATCTACATGGGCCCGGATAACCATGTGATTCATGAGGCGCATCTGGTGCCGAAATGGGTCAAGGTTTCGCCCTTTGTGGCAATGGTGCTGGGCTTCCTGCTGGCCTTCCAGTTCTACATCCGCAGGCCTGACCTGCCGGGCAAGCTGGCGCGCCAGCAGGCCCCGCTGTATCAGTTCCTGCTGAACAAATGGTACTTTGATGAGATTTACGATGCAGTCTTTGTGCGCCCGGCCAAATGGCTTGGCGGGTTCTTGTGGAAGCGTGGGGATGGCGACGTGATTGACGGTTCCATCAACGGCGTGGCCATGGGCATCATCCCGTTCTTCACACGGCTCGCGGGCCGCGCGCAGTCTGGCTACATCTTCCACTATGCCTTTGCGATGTTCCTGGGGATCGGCGCGCTGATCACGTGGATGACAATGACAGGGGGCAACTGAGATGGATAACCTTCTGTCGATCATCACGTTCATCCCGGCAGTGGCCGCGCTTGTGCTGGGCCTGTTCCTGTGCGGCGATGATCTGGCGGCACAGCGCAATGCCAAATGGGTCGCACTGTTTGCCACGACAGCCACCTTTGTGCTGTCCTTGTTCATTCTGGTCAGGTTTGACCCGTCAGATACGGGCTTTCAGTTCGTGGAAACCGCCACGTGGATCTTTGGCTTGCAGTACAAGATGGGGGTCGATGGGATTTCGGTCCTGTTCGTGATGCTGACAACGTTCCTTATGCCGATCGTGATCCTGTCCTGCTGGGAGGTGACGACGCGCGTCAAGGAATACATGATTGCTTTCCTGATGCTGGAATGCCTGATGCTGGGCGTGTTCTGCGCGCTGGATCTGGTGCTGTTCTACCTGTTCTTTGAGGCGGGCCTGATCCCGATGTTCCTGATCATTGGCATCTGGGGCGGCAAGGAACGCATCTACGCAGCCTTCAAGTTCTTCCTGTATACCTTCCTTGGGTCCGTCCTGATGCTGGTCGCAATGATCGCGATGTACATGCAGGCGGGCACGACGGATATCGTAGCACTGCTCAACCACAGCTTCGCGTCAGATACGATTGCGGTTGCCGGGTTCCAGATTGTGGGTGGCGTACAGACGCTGCTGTGGCTTGCGTTCTTTGCGTCTTTTGCCGTGAAGATGCCGATGTGGCCGGTGCACACCTGGCTGCCCGATGCGCATGTGCAGGCACCTACGGCAGGGTCGGTGGTGCTGGCGGCGATTTTGCTGAAGATGGGCGGCTACGGTTTCCTGCGTTTCAGCCTGCCGATGTTCCCGGTGGCCTCTGATCTGCTGGCGCCATTGGTGTTCTGGATGAGCGCGATTGCCATTGTCTACACGTCGCTTGTGGCGCTGGCGCAGACCGACATGAAAAAGCTGATCGCCTATTCGTCGGTCGCGCACATGGGCTATGTCACCATGGGTATTTTCGCTGCGAACCAGCAGGGCATTGACGGCGCAATCTTCCAGATGCTGTCGCACGGCTTTATCTCGGGCGCGTTGTTCCTTGCCGTGGGGGTCATCTATGACCGCATGCACACGCGCGAGATTGACGCCTATGGCGGCCTTGTGAACCGGATGCCGGCCTATGCGCTGATCTTCATGTTCTTCACAATGGCGAACGTGGGCCTGCCGGGCACCAGTGGTTTCGTGGGTGAATTCCTTGTGCTGATGGGGATTTTTCAGGTGAACACCTGGGTAGCTGCGGTGGCGACCACGGGGGTGATCCTGTCGGCGGCTTATGCGCTGTGGCTCTATCGGCGCGTGATGATGGGCGATCTGATCAAGGAAGCCTTGAAAACCATTACGGATATGACGCGGCGCGAAAAGGCGATCATGGCACCCCTGGTGGTGATGACCTTGCTGCTGGGCGTCTATCCATCACTTGTGACCGATATCATCGGGCCATCCGTTGGCGCGCTGATCACTGACTATCAGGCAGCCTTGCCCGTGGCGGATGCCACGCAAGTTGCCCAGAATTGAAGGCAGGCAGAGATGACCCAAGCTGATTTCACCACTGTCCTGCCAGAGTTCGTGCTGGCCATCTATGCGATGGCTGCCCTGATGTTCGGCGTCTACACGACCAAGGACAAGGCCGCGCCATTGATCGTGGTTGCCACGTCCGGGCTGATGCTGGCACTTGCGCTTTACATCGGTGTCGGCGGCGCGGGCGAACGGTCGGCCTTTGGCGGGATGTTCATTGACGATCCGTTCGGCCGCTTTGCCAAGATCATTATTCTGGTATCGGGTGCTGCGGTCATGCTGATGAGCCAGGACTATATGGCGCGGCGTGATCTGTTGCGCTTTGAATTCCCGATCCTTGTGGCGCTGGCAACTGTTGGCATGATGGTGATGGTCAGTGCAGGCAACCTGATGAGCCTGTACATGGGGTTGGAGCTGCAATCGCTGGCGCTGTACGTCGTAGCGGCCTTGCGGCGTGACAGCCCGAAATCGACCGAGGCCGGGCTGAAGTATTTCGTGCTTGGTGCGCTATCGTCGGGGATGCTGCTTTATGGTGCATCGCTGGTTTATGGCTTTGCCGGCACGACCGATTTTGCAGGCATTCTTTCGACACTTGAAGCCGGTGAAATGCCACTGGGTCTGTTGTTCGGCCTTGTGTTCATCCTGTCGGCGCTGGCGTTCAAGGTATCGGCCGCACCCTTCCACATGTGGACGCCGGATGTGTACGAAGGCAGCCCCACGCCAGTGACCGCCTTCTTTGCCACGGCGCCCAAGGTGGCGGCCATGTGCCTGATTGCGCGGGTGATCTATGATGCCTTCGGCGCCATTCCGGGTGATTGGGCGCAGGTGCTGGCAGTGCTTTCAGTGATCTCGATGTTCCTTGGCGCGATTGCGGCGATCGGGCAGAAGGACATCAAGCGTCTGATGGCTTATTCTTCTATTGCGCATATGGGCTTTGCGCTGATGGGGTTGGCGGCTGGCACGGCACAGGGCGTGCAGGCCATGCTGATCTACATGGCGATCTATGTCACGATGAACGTAGGCACCTTTGCCTTCATCATGGGGATGGAGCGCGATGGCCGCCCGGTCAGCGATCTGGACGCGTTGAACCAATATGCCAAACGCGAACCGGGCAAGGCGCTGGCGGTGCTGATCCTGATGTTCAGCCTTGCGGGCGTGCCGCCGATGCTGGGCTTTTTCGGCAAGTTCGGTGTGCTGCAGGCGGCGGTGGATGCCGACATGACATGGCTGGCGCTGGCAGGGGCGGTGGCATCTGTCATCGGGGCCTATTACTATCTGCGCATCGTGTTCTTCATGTATTTCGGGCGTGAGAATGACGGGATCGACACGCGCATGTCGGCACCGCAATGGGCGATGCTGATGGGTGTGGCGGCGATCATGCTGGTGGGTGTGGTCAACCTTTTTGGCATCGAACCGGTGGCGGCAATGGCGGCCGAGGCGCTTGTCAAGTAACTGGCCCGCCGGGGTGGCGCGGATTGTGCTGCCTGTAGTGGGCAGCACGAATGCCGAGGCTGCAGCCCGCGCGCCGGGTCCGGCATGGGTGCTTGGGTTGGAACAGACTGCGGGGCGGGGCCGGCGGGCACGTGCCTGGGCCAGCCCAAGGGGCAATTTCCACGGCTCATTGGTGATGCAGCCCAAGGGACACGCTGCGGAAGTGGCCTTGCGCAGCTTTGTGGCAAGCCTTGCCTTGCGCGATGCGCTGGTGGCGGTGACGGGGCTGCCCCAGGCCTTTGCGTTGAAATGGCCGAATGATGTTCTGTGCAATGGCGGCAAGATTGCCGGTATCCTGCTGGAAAGCCTTGCCACAGGCGGCGGGGTTGCGCATCTGGTGGTGGGGATTGGCGTGAACCTGATTGCAACCCCCGATGCAAGCATGATCGAGGCTGGTGCTGTGCGACCTGTGACCTTGCTGGCAGAGACGGGTCAGCGCGTGCAGCCTGAGGCCTTTCTTGACGCGCTGGCGCCCCATTTTGCTGCGCGAGAAGCGCAACTGGTGGGGCAGGGCTTTGCCAGTATTCGCGCAGACTGGCTGGCCCATGCCGCCAACCTTGGCCAACCCATCCGGGCGCGCACAGGCACGGCAACGCATCACGGCACATATGAAACGATCGACGAGGCGGGGGCGCTGATCCTGATGACAGCACAGGGTCGCCTTGCCATTCCGGCAGCGGATGTGTTTTTCTGAATGGTACAGCCTAAAATTTTCCTGCGAAAAATTTCAGGGAACCACCGGTTGGTCCTGAAATTTTTCGCAGGAAAATTTTAGGCGTGAGAGAGATGGGGACTGACATGCTTTTGGCCATTGATTGCGGCAATACCAACACCGTGTTTTCCATCTGGGATGGCACGCGGTTTCTGGCCACCTGGCGCATTGCCACTGATCATCGGCGCACGGCGGATGAATACTTTGTCTGGCTGT
>JBJOQW010000095.1:0-21473 GCA_046049665.1 Pseudomonadota bacterium
TCCGGCGCCACCGCCCCGCCACCGCGTGATTGCAGCGCCACCCGCAAGGACCGCGCATCCAGCGCCGGGTCCTGCACATAGATCGTTGCCCGGTAAGACCGCCCGCTGCCCGGTGGTGTGCGCCATGTAGTTGAACAGCTCGCAGATATCGGCATTGGTGCCGCGCCGCTTCATTTCCTTATACAGCACGCAGCCCGAAAATTCCGCCGTGCAGGATGACACCAGAAAATCGATGAACTCGCGCTTCAAGGGCGCATCCATGCCCTCCCAGTCAACCGCATCCCAATCGGCGTTCTTCTTGAAATGGCCCTTGTTCGGGTCTGACCGCATCTGGCCGATCAGCTTGTCCCATTCGGCGCGGACGGGGGTAACGTCAATCCGGTCCATCTCATCAAAATCCGTGGTGTAGAACCGCGGGTTCAGCAGCGTGGTTTCCGTGGCCATGGCCGTGGTATCAAACTGGCTGGCCACTTCGGCGTGCAGCTCGTCATGTGTGGTGGCATGTGCGTTCATAGCCGGACCTCCTCGGAGAATGAGAATTCACACAGTTCCATGAAACCGAAATCGCCTGTGGCACGTGTCCACAGCCGTTCGATCCATGTGGCACGCGTGATGGTGGCGGTGCGGTCCTCGATGATGACCTGACCAAAGGCCGCCTCGATCGGCGTGCCGTGAACCAGAACCTCATCCCCCGGGTGCACCACGGCGCCGTTGTTGAAACGCACATGGGCATGCAGGGCTTCAAAGCGGTGGCTGACCTCAACGGTGCAGGGCACCTCTTCCTTTCTTTTGGCGAAAAGTGACATGGCAGTGTTCCCTATTTTTCAAAAAGCCGTTCAAACGCGGCTTTGTTGTTTGATCCGAAGGCATAAAGTTCGAAGGAATACCCGGTTTGCGGGTCTTCCAGCACAAGGCGGTGGTTGGCGTATTCCACCAGCCGCACGGGCAGCGCCTGATCCACGCCATTGCGCTTGCGCGCGGTGGATACGGCGTTCTGCACCACGGTCACAAAGCCGCCATGCGCCATATCGGCCAGCACGGTGCCATTGGCATCCAGCACGGTCACGGCTTGCGCGCTGTTGCCCTGCAGGATCAACGCACGTTCGCGCAGAACCTCTCCTGTGGCAGGCACGCCTTCGCGTGGGCGGTCAGTCAGCACGGCATAGCTGGCAAGGCCAAGCGCCGACAGCGCCAGCAGACCCATGGCCAGCACCAGCCCCTTTGGGATCATCTGATCCTGCCGGGTGTTGAAGGTGCGCTCACGATCATATGTCAGGTTTTTCATCGCACGCCCCCCCCCTATTCCGCGGCCATCAGGCCGCCCGCAAAGGCCGCCTCACGCGTGATCGTGGGCTGGGCCAGCCGGGTTTCGGCAGCTTCGGCCAGCAGTTTGGCCACGGCATCGGCTTGCGGGATGCAGCGCAGGGCAGGCTGGGTCTTGGCCAGATGCCAGGGGCGCAGGTGCGGCCATAGCACAAGGGCGGAAATGCGGGTCTTGCCTTTGGTTTCCAAGGCAATCGTGCCCGTCGCACCACGCAGGTCCAACCGTGCGGTTTCGATCTGCACATAAGGAATGTTGAAGGTGACAGGCAGGGCAGCACCAATGCGCATCAGCACGCGGGCTGATGTCAGCGTGTAGATCGTGCCGCGTGACTGGGCATAGGCCAAAAGCCAGATCAACCCCGTCGCCACCACGGCCAGCACCAGATAGGGCAGGCCGTAGGCCACAGCGCCGGAAAGGCCGCCAATGCCATAGCCGACAGTGGCCCGCCACAGCACCAGCGCAGCCCCATAGGCGGCAAACCAGTTCACCTTGTAAGCTTCACGCGCAAGGGCCGTAGCCGAAGGCCGCCCCTGCCACAGCATTTCCTCACCCACAGGCAAGGGGGCCGGCAGGCCCGGAATCGGTTCGAAAGCGAAATCATCATGGCCTGACATGGCAGACCCTCCGTGTGTTGGGTTGAAAGGGCGGGCCCGGGCGCGGGCCTGCCCCAATGTCCCGTCGTCAGAAGCCGCGCTTGCGCGCAGCCCCGTCGTACATCCAGCCACCAGCGACGTAGCCCGAGATCTTTTCTTCCTCGAGCTTGGTGATGATGGTCTGCGATTTCGTCTGCGGAATACCGGCAAAACGGCCCGAGGTGATGGCGTTCACGCGCACCCGGTCAGCCCAGATTTTCGCCATGGTCATCGGCACCAGACGCTTGCCGCCGCCGTTCAGGTCAATCTCAAGGTAGCGCACCAGCTGTTCGGGCGCATCGACCCACATATCGCTGACTGTGCCGACCACTTCCAGATCGCCCGCCTGCACGGGCAGACCGCGCGGGTCGCGCCCGGCGCTGACCATGAAACCCTTGGCTGATCCCATGGGGATGATCTTGGCATGGCCGTGGCCATCCAGTTCCGGCTCATCACGGCGCGGGGCCCAGCTTGCCGGACCAACGCCATCATCCATGGCATCACCCGTGGGCGCATGTGGAAAGCCTTCCGAAACGGCCGTGCGCGCCAGCGCCAGCGTGCGGTTTTCCGGCTTGTAATCCGGCACAGTGACTTCGCCGCGCCCGAACATCAGGCGGAATGTCTTGGGCTTGGGCAGCGGGAAGGGGCCCTGATTGGGGGCAATCTTGCCATCCTCGGTTTCCAGCGGATAGCCTTCGCGCATGTTCTCGGTTTGCAGGTAGTAGACAAGCACGGCGAAAAACAGCCAGAAGCCCCAGATCGACAGACTGGCAAGGTCAAAATTGCCAAAGAAGTTTACACCAAGCATAGCTTTTCCTCCGGTGTCAGGTTGGAAACTCGACGATCCCCAGATGGCGGTCGTCGGGTATTTTGGTTGTGGTCAGTGGGATCACGCGCACAAGGGGGCCAAGCACCACCAAGGTTGCAAAGATCAGTGCGATTTCAATGTGATAGACGGTGGCATAGGCCACCGATGGGTCGCTTAGCGCATCACCCAGTGCGCCGCGTTCAATCAGATGGGCCATGCCATCGCGCAAAGCGCCCCCCAGAAAGATAGACAGGCCCGCCGCCGTGGCCTGTGCGGCCCCCCAAGCGCCAAGGGCCAGCCCCGCGCCATGGCGGCCTGCAGGCAGGGCCATGGCGGCAGTCAGCGTGGATACGGCAAAAAGGCCAGCGCCAAGGCCGATCATCGCGCCACCCGCAAAGAACAGCGCGACTGATCCCGTGGGGCCTGCAAAGACCACGGCACAAAAGGCGGCAATACCCACCAGTAGGCCGCGTGCGGCCATGCGGAAGGGATCAAGCCCGCGTTGCAGCCAGCGGCCCGCCACAATGAACCCCACCAGCGCGCCAATCGCATAGGTGGCGGTCAGCCATGTGGTCTGCCCCACGCTCAGGCCCAGAATTTCACCGCCATAAGGTTCCAGCAGCACATCCTGCATGTTGAACCCTAGCGTGCCCAGCACCACCACGGCCAGCAAACGCCCTGCCGCCCCGCCTGCCATCAGATCAGCCCAGGCATCACGGAACAGCGGGCGGGGTTCAGCGCGTTCGGCCCGTGTCATCGGGCGCACACGCTCCTGCCGCCACAGGGCGATCAGGTTCAGGATCAGCGTGGCCAGACCGCAGCCCTGCACCACGCGGATCAGCGTGATCGGGTCAAAATCGCGCAGCAACCAGCCGACAATCACCGCCGATACCGCCATGCCCAGCAGGAACATCACGTACAGCAATGCCACCACCCGCGGGCGCGTTTCCTCGGTTGCCCGGTCACAGGCCAGCGCCAGCCCCGCCGTCTGCGTCATGTGCAGGCCAACGCCCGTCATCAGAAAGGCGATGGCGGCAAACAGCTCACCGCCCCAATCCGGCCCAACGGTCTGATCACCCGACAGCAGCATCAGCGCAAAGGGCATGATGGCCAGGCCACCCATCTGCCACAGGCTGCCGAACCACAGATAGGGCACGCGCTTCCAGCCAATCGCGCTGCGGTGCGTATCGGACCGATGTCCCAGAAAGGCGCGGAACGGGGCCACAAGCACGGGAATGGCAATCATCAGTGCCACCACCATGGCAGGCACGGACAATTCCACAATCATCACCCGGTTCAGGGTGCCCAGCAGCAGCACCGTCGCCATGCCCACCGAAATCTGAAACAGCGACAGCCGCAGCAGTTGCGCCATCGGCAGGCCATCGGATGCCGCATCGGCAAAGGGCAACCAATGGGCGGGCAGGCGTGCAATCTGCTTGCGTCCCAATATCATGGACGGAACTCCAGACATTCGGAAATGTAGAAACCACGGCTGATACGCGCGATCTTGTGCACCCGCCCCCCCGTCGCCTTCTGCAGCGCGCCAAGGGCCTGCGGCACCATGGTGGGCGAGCGGTCCTTGCGCGGAAACAGCTTTCCTGCCGCAAAGAACGCCATCAGAAAGGCCGTCTTGGGTGCGACGGTAAAGATCACGCCACCCCTTGTGCGCCCGCCAAACCCATCCAGCACCGCCGCAATATCGGGCGTGCGATAGTAGATCAGGCTATCCATCGCCATCACGAAATCGAACCGGCCCAACGCGGCATCCGTCATGTCCCCGGCGCGGAACGTCACCCGTGGCACCAGCGTTGCAGGCAGACGTGCCGCCGCAATATCAATCAGTTGCGGAGCAATATCCACCGCCACCACATCCGCGCCCCGGCCTGCAAGCTCCGCCGTCATCAGCCCTGTGCCACAGCCCGCATCCAGCACGCGTGCCCCGCGCAGATCATCCGGCAGCCGCCCCAGCATGGTGGCCCGCATCGCATCACGCCCCGCACGCACGGTTTCACGCACCCGGCTGACCGGCTGATCCGTCGTCAGCCGCGCCCAGACGGCTGTCGCCGTGCGGTCGAAATAGGTTTCAACCCGGTCGCGCGTTGATCCGTAATCCGCCATCAGTCGAACCCCAGAAGTTCAAAGATATCGCGGTCAGGCAGGGGCGCCGGCGTGCTGCCCGGGCGGTTGACCGATTGCCACAGCGTATCGGCCAGCTTGAGGTATTCCGCCCGCGCCATCACCACGTCTTCGGCATCGTCCATCTCGAACAGGGTCTTCTTCTTCAGGCGCGAACGGCGGATCGCATCAATATCCGGCATATGCGCCAGACGGTTAAAGCCCACGCGTTCGCAATAGCGGTCAACCTCGTTCGTCTCGCGGCTGCGGTTCGCCACGCAGCCCGCCAGCTGCACCTTGTAATTGGCCGATTTCGCCTGCACCGCCGCAATGATCCGGTTCATCGCATAGATGCTGTCGAAATCATTCGCCGTCACGATCAGCGCCCGGTCCGCATGCTGCAGGGGGGCGGCAAAGCCACCGCAGACCACATCCCCCAGCACGTCAAAGATCACCACATCCGTCTCTTCCAGCATGTGATGCTGTTTCAGCAGCTTGACCGTCTGCCCCACGACATAGCCGCCACAGCCCGTGCCCGCAGGCGGCCCGCCGGCCTCGATGCACTTCACGCCGTTGAAACCTTCCACGACGTAATCTTCCGGGCGCAATTCCTCGGGGTGGAAATCCACCTCTTTCAGAATGTCGATCACCGTCGCCTGCAACCG
Organism: Pseudomonadota bacterium; assembly: GCA_046049665.1. GTDB lineage: Bacteria > Pseudomonadota > Alphaproteobacteria > Rhodobacterales > Rhodobacteraceae > JAAFHS01. The sequence continues at coordinate 5,545 of JBJOQW010000095.1, forward strand.
CCCCGTCAGCGTGAACGTGCTGTCGTGCTTCGGGTCACAGCCGATTTGCAGCACCCGCTTTCCCATCATCGAAAACGCCGCCGACAGGTTGGAACTGGTCGTCGATTTGCCAATCCCCCCCTTGCCATAGACCGAAAAGACCTTGGCCCCTTCAATCTTCAGCGACGCATCCTGATGCACCTGCACCGATCCATCACCATCCATGCCGCGCAGGTCTGGTATCTCGTCACGTGGGCTCATCGCTTTGCCCCTTTCATCTTTGCAAAAATATCCTCGCCGAAGGCATCCCCGGCCCGGTTCGCAGTACAGAGGGTCAGAACTGCGCTCATTCCGCCGCAATCCCTTCCATCCGGTCTTCCAATTCATCCGCCGCTGCCTGCAACGCCGCCAGCGTTGCCGCATCCGGTTGCCAGTATTGCCGGTCGCTTGCTTCCAACAAACGCCCCGCAAGGCGCACTGACGCCTCCGGGTTCAAATCCGCCAGCCGCTTGCGCATCGCCTCGTCCAGCACGAAGGTCTCGCTCAGCCGCTGATACACCCACGGGTCCACCTGCGCCGTCGTCGCACTCCAGCCCAGCGTGTTCGTCACATGGCTTTCGATCAACCGCACGCCTTCCGCCCCATGGCGCAGCAGGCCCTCGTAAAACTTCGGGTTCAGGCTGCGGCTGCGGGTTTCCAGTGCGATCTGGTCACGCAATGTGCGCACCTGACCCGCCCCGCGCGTCTGATCGCCAATGAATACCGGGGTTTCCTCGCCCCCGCGCGCCCGTTTCACCGCCCGCGAAATGCCACCCAGCGTGTCAAAGTAATGGTCAACGCTCGTGACCCCCAGTTCAACCGATTCAAGGTTCTGATAGGCCAGATCAACGTCTTTCAGCGCCTTTTGCAGCAGCGCCGTTGATTTCACCGGCTTGCCCGCACGCCCATAAGCGAATGATTTCCGCGCCTCATAGGCATCGGCGAGCTCGTCTTCCTCGCCAAAGGCCGAAGACCCCACCAGCACGTTGACATTGCTGCCATAGGCCCCTTCGGCATTGGAAAACACCCGCAGCGATGCCGTATCCATATCCACGCCCATCTCGGCCGCATAGGCCAGCGCATGGGCGCGGATGAAATTCTGCGCTTCCGGTTCATCTGCCGTTGCCGCCTTCCACGCAGCCTCAGCCAGCATACGCGTTTGCAAGGGCAGCAGGTCACGGAAGATACCCGACAGTGTCATCACCACATCAATCCGCGGCCGCCCAAGTTCGGCCAGCGGGATCAGGTCCGCGCCCGATAGCCGACCATAATGGTCAAAACGCGGCTTGGCTCCCATCAGCGCCAGCGCCTGTGCGATCGGCCCGCCATCGGATTTGATGTTGTCAGACCCCCACAGCACCAAGGCCACCGTATGGGGCAGGCGAACCGCAGCCGCCAGCAGCCGGTCAGCCTGCGCGGCACCATCGCGCATGGCAAAAGCCGTCGGCATGCGGAACGGATCAAACGCATGGATATTGCGGCCCGTTGGCAGAATCTCCGGGCTTCGGATCAGATCACCCCCCGGCACGGGCGCAATGAACCGCCCCCCCAGTGCGCGCAGCAATGCTGCCGTTTCGTGATCTTCGCCCAGCAGCGCCATCGCCCGTGCCCGCGCCTCAACCCCTTCGGGCATCAGCGCCACCATCTCGGTCCGCTGTGCAGCACTCATCGGGCGGCCCACCACATGCAGGCCATCAGTCATCAGCGCGCCTTCGGTTTCCAAAAGCTTGGCCCAGAGCATATCCAGCGGTTCACCCGCCATATCCACCGCGCGGGCCTGATCCTCGATCAGCAGCGCGATGTCGGTGCGCGCGGCATCATCCGGGGACATTGCGCGATAGCGCGTCAGGCTGTCTTTCAGGTCCAGCAGTCCCTTGTACAGCCCCGCCTGCGCGATGGGAGGTGTCAGGTGCGTGACCGTAATCGCGTTTGACCGCCGCTTTGCCAGCGTCGCCTCGGACGGGTTGTTGGCCGCATAAAGGTAGATGTTGGGCAAGGCGCCGATCAGCCGGTCCGGCCAGCACTCACCCGACACACCCGCCTGTTTGCCGGGCATGAATTCCAGGGCCCCATGCATGCCGAAATGCAGCAGCGCATCTGCGCGAAAATCAGTGCGCAGCCAGCGGTAGAAGGTCACAAAGGCATGGGTCGGCGCAAAGCCACGCTCGAACAGCAGGCGCATCGGGTCGCCCTCATAGCCGAACAGTGGCTGCAGGCCCACGAACACATTGCCGAACTGGCAGCCCAGCACCATCACCCGCGCGCCGTCTGATTGCACGCGGCCGGGGGCCGGGCCCCAGGCCGCCTCAACTTCCGAAAGCCAGGGCGTGTCACGCACCATGTCGGCCGCTGGCACAAACGCCGCAACATTGGCTGGCTGGCCATAGGTCTTGGCATTGCCACCCAGCACCGCCTCACGCAGATCGGCTACCGATGCCGGGGGCGAAACGTCATATCCTTCGGCCTTCATCGCGTGCAAGGTATTGAACAGGCTTTCAAAAACGCTCAGGTAGGCTGCCGTACCCGCTGCCCCCGCATTGGGTGGAAAGCCGTAAAGCACAATGCCAACCCGCCGCTTGGCCACATCACTGCGCCGCAAGTGCGCCAGCCGTGCCACCTTGTCTGCCAGCACCCCGATGCGTTCCGCGCAAGGCGCCATCGCCCGCCCATCCGTGCCCGCGCCATCACGCCGCCCGGCAAAGACCGTGGGGTTTGTCGCCCCGTCAATTTCCGGCAGGGCGATCAGCATGGTCGTTTCCACCGGGCCCAGCCCCGTGGCCGACACTTCCCACTGGTCCAGCGTCTGAAACTCCAGCGGATGTGCCGCCACATAGGGCACATCCAGCGCCTTCAGCACCTCAATCGCTGCCGGGCTGTCATTATAGGCAGGCCCGCCCACAAGGCTGAACCCCGTCAGCGATACCAGCGTATCAATCCGCCCCTGAAAATACGCGGCCATCGCCGGGCGCGCATCCAGACCCGACGCAAAGGCCGGCACCACCGCCAGCCCACGCGCCTCAAACGCCGCAATCACCGCGTCATAATGCGCGGTATCCGCCGCCAGCACATAGCTGCGCAGCAACAAAAGGCCCACTGTCCCTTGCGCAGCCGCAGGCCGGGGCAGGGCACTCGCATCCGTGCCGATGCGCCCCTTCAGGGCCGGGTGGTACAGGCCCACCTCCGGGTATTCCACCGGGGCCTTGGCCCGCACGTCATTCCAGTTGCGGTTCTTCGAATAGCGCCCCACCAGATAGCGCAGCATTTCGGCGATATTGTCATCCGACCCGCCCAGCCAATACTGCATGGTCAGGAACCACGCCCGCAAGTCCTGCGCCTTGCCCGGCAGCCAGCGCAGGATCTTTGGCAGGCGGCGCAGCATCTTCATCTGCTTTTCGCCCGACGCAGCCGAAGGTTCCTTGGAGCCCCGCAGCTTTTTCAACAGCGCCATCGCCCCGCTGGCGGGCTTGGACATGTCCAGATCGCCCATCCGCGTCAGTTTCACCACCTGCGGGTCCGCCATCAGCCCCACAAAGGCATCTGCCCGCGCCCGCGCAGCGGTCAGTTCCGGCATGATCGCGTTGATGTGTTCTTCGATGAACAGCATGTTGGCAAACACGATGTCCGCCGCGTTCACCGCCGCCTTGGCCCGTGCCAGTGCGCCCGGATTTTCCGCCCATTCGGCCGCGGCATGCACCGAAACCTCAAGCCCCGGAAAATCCTTTGCCAGCTTGGGCGCAATCCGCCGTGCAGGCCCCGCCACATGCGCGTCCAGCGTCACAATGGCAATGCGGTAGCCGGGGGCCTTTGCCCCCGCACCGCCTGCCATGATGCCGGTTTCATCGCGCATAATGGGCCTTTGCCTCGTACAGGGTATCGATGCTGATCGCGGCCAAACCCCGGTCCGTGGCGTATTTTTCCGTGTTGCGCTTGGCCTTGCCCCGCACAAAGAACGGGATTTTCTTCAACTCGCGTTCCGCATCCGACAGCCAGATGATGTTGGAGGTTTGCGCGGCATCCGCAGTGATCACTTCGGGCGCGGCCTCAAGCGTATCTTCCAACCGCGCGCTGGCCTTGCCGCCATGGTGGCTGGCCCCTGCCGCATCGTGGAATTCGAAATCCTCGCGGAACATGGTCAGCAAGTGTTCTTCCAGACCCATCACCAGCGGATGAATCCAAGTGTCAAAGATCACATTCGCGCCTTCAAAGCCCATCTGCGGGCTGTAGCGCGCCGGAAAATCCTGAACATGCACGGGCGCACTGATCACCGCACAAGGAATGCCCAGCCGCTTGGCGATGTGACGTTCCATCTGGCTGCCAAGGATCAGTTCGGGCGAAAGCGCCTCAATCGCAGCCTCAACCTCCAGATAATCATCGGTGATCAGGGCCTCAATGCCATAGGTCTTGGCCGCCGCCCGCAAGGCACGCGCGCCTTCGCGGTTGAAACAGCCCATGCCCACCACATCAAACCCGATTTCGTCACGCGCAATGCGCGCCGCAGCGATGACATGCGTTGCATCACCAAACAGGAACACGCGCTTGCCCGTCAGATAGGTGCTGTCCACCGACGCCGCCCACCACGGCTGGCGCAGGCGGGTTTCGTCTACCTCGGCCGAAAGGCCCGTGATCGCGGCCACTTCGGCCAGAAAATCACGCGTGGCCCCCACGCCGATGGGCACGATGCGGGTATAGGGCTGGCCAAGCGCCTTTTCGCAGTGGCGGGCCGCAGCCTCACCCGTTTCGGGGTAAAGAAGCACGTTGAAATGCGCAGCCCCCATGCGGGCGATGTCGGCAGGCGTGGCACCCATGGGCGCGCAGACATTCACTGCAATGCCCATCTGCGCCAGCAGCGTGGTGATTTCCGTCACATCATCGCGGTGGCGAAAGCCAAGGCCGGTGGCGCCCAGCAGGTTGCAGCTGATCTGTTCCGTCCGCGCCATGGGTTTGGCCAGCGCCTTGACGATCTGGTAAAACGTCTCATCCGCGCCAAAGTTTTCCTTGCGCTGATAGCTGGGCAGATCAAGCGCGATCACCGGGATCGGCAGGTCCAGCGCCTCGGCCAGCCCGCCCGGATCATCCTGAATAAGCTCGGCCGTGCAACTTGCCCCCACGATCATCGCTTGCGGCGCAAAGCGTGCAAAAGCATCGCGTGCGGCATCCTTGAACAGGTTGGCCGTATCCGCCCCCAGATCGCGCGCCTGAAAGGTGGTATAGGTGACAGGCGGGCGATGGTTGCGCCGTTCGATCATGGTGAACAGCAGGTCGGCATAGGTATCACCCTGCGGTGCGTGCAGCACATAATGCAGGCCCGTCATGCCCGTGGCGACACGCATCGCCCCCACATGGGGCGGGCCTTCATATGTCCAAAGCGTCAGCTTCATTCGGCAGCCTCCTGCCGAAGCAATGCGCGGCGGCGCAGGGGGCGGCTGAAAAGGCCAGCCAGATCGCCCGCCTGTTCGTAGAAATGCACCGGCGTGAAGACCAGCTCGATCGCCCATTTCGTTGTCAGCCCTTCGGCCTCCAGCGGGTTGGCCAACCCCAGACCACAGACCGTCAGGTCAGGCCGCGCTGCCCGCGCGCGCCCAAGTTGCAGATCAACGTCCTGCCCTTCGCTGATGACCGGGCCTTGGGCCAGCAGATCAAGATCAGGGCCGACAAGACCTGTGTGCAGGTAAGGCGTGCCCACTTCCACGGCTGTCATCCCGCATTCGCGCGTCAGGAAACGGGCAAGCGGGATTTCAAGCTGGCTGTCAGGAAAGAAGAACACGGACTTGCCTTGCAACGTCGCCGCATGCGCCGCAATCGCCTTTTCCGCCCGCGCTTTGGGTGCTGCGATCACCGTGTTGAACACATCTTCGCTGACACCGAATTCAGTGGCCACGGCGCGCAGCCATGCTGTTGTGCCATCGGCGCCAAACGGAAAGGGGGCCGGAATATGCCGCGCGCCCCGGCGTTCAAGGGCTGCATGCGTATCACCCAGAAACGGTTGCACCAGCGCGAAAACCGTATTGGCCCCGACCGCCGGCAGGTCAGCCGACCGCCGCGCAGGCAAGCAGCGCACCGGCGCCACACCCATGGCCTTCAGCAGCGCCAGCGCCTGATCTTCCACCACATCCGGCAAGGCCCCCACCAGCAGCAATTCCCGCGCAGCCGTGCCGGGCAGGGTTGGCACCATGGCCGCAAGGCAGGCATCCTCGCCTTGGGTAAAGGTCGTCTCAATGCCCGACCCGGAATAGTTGTACACCCGCACATGCGGGCTGTGAATCGCTGACAGGCGTTCTGCCGCGCGGTGCAGGTCCAGCTTGATCACCTCGGAAGGGCAGGACCCCACCAGGAACAGCTGCTTGATATCCGGCCGCCGTGCCAGCAGGCGCGCTACTTCGCGGTCCAGCTCCAGATTCGCATCCGCCAGACCCGCCAGATCCTTTTCCTCAAGAATCGCCGTGCCAAAGCGCGGCTCAGCGAAAATCATCACCCCTGCCGCCGCCTGCAACAGATGCGCGCAGGTGCGCGACCCCACCACCAGAAAGAACGCATCCTGCATCTTGCGGTGCAACCAGATGATGCCCGTCAGCCCGCAGAACACCTCGCGCTGACCGCGTTCCTTCAGCACCGGCACATCGCGGCAACCAATTTGCGCGTTCATGGCCGCACCCCCATATCCAGCCGCGCCGCCCGCAATTTCAGGATGAACTGCCCCGCGTTCACCACATAGGCCGCATAGGCTGCCAAGGTCACGATCATCAGCGTTTCGGGCGACAGGCGCCCTGTCAGCAATCCCCAAAGATACAAGGAATGCAACGCGATAACGACAAAACTTAAAGCGTCTTCCCAAAAGAAGGCAGGCGCGAAAAGATACTGCCCGAACACAGCTTTTTCCCACAGCGCGCCCGTGATCATGATGGCGTACAAAAGCCCCGTCTTGATCAGGATCGACGCGGTCGCCGCCTCATACCCCACCCCGTAGGCCATGTAGCGCAGCACCAGAACAAGGCTGACGGCAAAGGCCAGAAACTGCACTGGCGCAAGGATCCCCTGCACCAATGTCCAGCCGGTCGTATCCCGCCTACTCCGCTGTTCTGCGGTGTAAAGCGGTGCGCGCTGGCGGCCAGAGTGGGGCGTTGCTGTCATTGGTGATGAATGCTTTCGGGCGCTGTCGTTTATGCCAAGTTAGTGATCGCACCCGATGTGTCAATCTAAACTTACATATTGTGGATGCGGCAAAACAGAGTTGTTCGGACAGGGGCTTTTTCCTAAAATACATAAAAACAACGTGTTACACCAAGTTTTCCCGAAAATTCCGCCGAAGTTGGGCTGTCGCAGAGCAAGTTGTCATATAAAATGGACAATTTTTCTGTGTCGGGGTTGTTTTGCGGTATCAAACGCGCCCGTCAACGCCTATACTGCTGGCAAGGTGGCAGGCACTGCCAGCGGAGCCCGCAGATGCAAGATGGATACAGCTCAGCGTCAGGACGGCATTTCCTGCGTGCAACAGGCGGAGTCGCGTCTTTTGCATCAGACGTTGTTGCGCGTTTGGTGAAGGGCGACTTCAGCATGACCGCAAAGCCCCGTGAAGACCTGATCGAGCGCTTCATGCATGTGGTCGTGAACGCAGACCTGACCGATTTCGAAGCCTTGAAGCCGGAACTGCGGCGCGCAAGACTTTCGCCTTTGATGTTTTCCGATGTCTACATTCCGGAAATTGCCCGGCGGCTGGGCAAGGCATGGGAAGAAGACACCATGTCCTTTGCCCAGGTCACGATGGGCTCATCTCGGTTGCAAGCCATTCTGCGCCAGATCGGGGCGGGCCAATCGGCCGATGAAAGCATGAAAGGGGACGCCGGGCAGACGACGGTATTGCTGATCGTTCCGGGTGGCCAGCAGCATACGCTGGGGGCTTTTGTCCTGCTGGGGCAGTTGCGGCGGCGCGGAATTTCGGTTTGCCTGCGCGTCGGGCCGACGGATGACGATTTGCGGGCCCTGTTGGACAGCCGCCAGTTTGACGGGGCGCTGATTTCGCTTGCCACACCCGAAGAACTGGGTGCCACCAAGGACATGCTTGCCACGCTCAAGGATGCAACGGGCGGGCAAATGCGCGTGGCGGTCGGTGGGGCGATCCTGCTGAATGCGACGGGTGGCATTGCCCTGCCCGAAGCTGATGTTCTGACCAACGATTTGTCCCTTGCGATTGCGACACTAGGTATTAATGAAAGACCACTCGCGACAGAAGCCTGAAATAACAAAAGAATGGCCCTCGGAAGGCCAGCGGAAAAGCCCCCGGTATGTAACGTGACAACAGATGGCCGCCAACTGATCAACGCGGGAAAGGTTCCGCTTGTCGCCCCCGAGGTGCTGAGCGAAATCATCGCGACCGCTTCCGATATCGCCCTGTTCGTCGGGCCTGACATGCGTGTCGTATCTGTCTTGGTCAACCCGTCACATCGCAGCTATGGGCAGCTGGCCGGCTGGGAAGGGCGGCCCTTGTCATCGTTGCTGACCAGTGAAAGCGCCGTCAAGTTTGAACGTCGTTTTGCAGAAATGACGGAAAAGCGCCGGGCCAACATACAGGTTGAACTGAACCATGTTGATCTGGCCAAATGGGAATTCCCGGTGCGCTATGCGCTGCACCTGATGGAATCCGACGGATCGATCCTGATGCTTGGGCGTGACCTGCGCCCCATCGCCGAGGTGCAGCAGCAGCTTGTGCAGGCGCAACTGGCGCTGGAGCGCGACTACGAGGCGCAACGCGAAGCTGAAACGCGGTATCGGGTGCTGATGGAAGTGACCCGCGATCCGATCATGCTGGTTTCGGCGACGCAAGGCCGGATCACTGATCTGAACCCTGCCGCGGCCTTGCTTCTTGGCGGCAGCCGGGCCGAGTTGACCGGGGCTTCGCTGGCGCAGGAATTCGAAGGCCGCAAGCGCAGCGAGCTTCTGGAAAGTCTGGGTGGGTTGACAGGCCCCGCGGCGGCCTTGCCGGTAGAAGTGATGGCACGCAGGTCGCAAAAACGGCTGGTCATCAATTCAACCGTGTTTCGTGCCGCCGGAGAGCGCATTCTGATGTGCCAGTTGGATCAGGCAGACAAGTCACGCGGTACCAGTGATGAACTGGTCGAAAACCTGTCGCGCCTGTTTCACGAAGGCGTTGATGGCGTGGTCTTCACCGATGGCGAAGGCATGATCAAGGCCGCCAACGAGGCATTCCTGAACCTGACGGATGCCGCCAGCATGAGCATGGTGCGCGGCCGGTCTTTGGCTGATTTTCTGGTGCGTGGCGCTGTCGATCTGCGCATGCTGATTGATAACGTCAAGCGCACGGGATCAATGCGGGTCTATGCCACGCGGCTGACCACCGATTTCTCTGGTCAGGTGGCGGTTGAAATTTCGGCCGCATGGCTGAATGACCGGCCAAAGCCGGTCCTTGGGCTGATTATTCGCGATGCCAGCCGCGTGGATGCGGTTCGCCGTCCGGCGGTGGGGGCGGCCGATACCAATGCACGCAATATGGCAGAGCTTGTGGGGTCATCCACCCTGCGTGACATCGTGTCGGAAACGACCGATGTGATCGAAAAGATGTGTATCGAGACGGCGCTGGAACTGACGCGGAACAACCGTGTGGCGGCGGCCGAAATGCTTAGCCTGTCGCGCCAATCCTTGTATGTAAAACTGCGCAAGTTCGGGCTGATCAACAAGGACGAAGACTGATCGTCTGGTCTGGGTCAAGCCACGGGCCGTGGGAATGCACCTATTGTAGAGGGCACACCCGCGAGGCTGGCCCTGCGTATCGTCCTTGGTCACCCCAATCATCATCCGGGCGGAGAGAAAATTGCAGGATATTGGCCGCCGGCATGGGTGGCCTGTCTGGCAGGCAGTCTGGGGACCGCGGGCTTTGACGATATCCGATGCATCGCCACGGTGACCAACCACATCAGCGCGGATGATCAGAGCGGGATTGCGCCCGATGTGGTGGGCTGCACCGCCATCAGCCCCGCCATTTATGCGGCAGAGTCGGTATTGTCGGCGCACCTGCTGGCCCGCGCCAGCGCATGCCATGCCTGGACATTTGCGCATGACGGGCTTTTTCCCGTTGGTGTTTGAGCGGGCCGCCAACCCGCTGCTGCCTGTGCAGCGCAGCGATCCCTTTTGCCATTGGCATTCTGCGGTTTTTGCGCGGCTCTATCAGCGCCTTGTCCGGCCTCATGCCGCGGTGCAAGAGGTTGTCCGCAGCGCCACGGAGCCTGCGGCCTGCCGCTTTGTGATCAGCCCCGGCGCAAAGGCGCAGCAAAGGTCGATCCGCGACAACGCGCCTCTTGCCTGATGTGAAGTTGTCATGTTTAATTGACACATGACTGTCAGTATTTCCATACAAAGCCGCCGCTGGCCCGAACCCCGGGCCATGTTGACGCTGATCAAGCCGATCACATGGTTCCCGCCTGTCTGGGCCTATCTGTGCGGCGTCGTCTCGACCGGTGTGCCGCTGACGAACTGGCCCATGGTGGTGCTGGGCATGATCCTGGCCGGGCCGATTGTCTGCGGCATGTCACAGGCCGCGAATGACTGGTGCGACCGGCATGTCGATGCCGTGAACGAACCCAACCGCCCGATTCCGTCAGGCCGCATTCCGGGCCGCTGGGGCCTGTGGATTGCACTGGCAATGTCGGTGCTGTCGCTGGTCGTGGGTTGGCAACTGGGGCCTTGGGGGTTTTATGCCACGGTCTTTGGCGTGCTGGCTGCCTGGGCCTATTCGGCCGAACCCGTGCGGCTGAAGCGGTCGGGCTGGTGGGGGCCGGGCCTTGTGGGGCTGTGCTATGAAGGGCTGCCGTGGTTTACGGGCGCTGCCGTCATGCTGGCAGGCCCGCCGGGGTTTGAGATTGTGGCGCTGGCCGCACTGTATGCCTTTGGCGCGCATGGCATCATGACCCTGAATGATTTCAAGGCATTGGAGGGTGACCGCCAGCATGGCGTGCGCTCACTGCCTGTCGTGCTTGGACCCGAGGTTGCCGCGCGCATTGCCTGCACGGTGATGGCTATGGCGCAGGCCCTGGTGATTGCCTTGCTCATCATTTGGGGAAAACCCTGGCATGCGCTGGCGATCACCGCACTTCTGATCGCCCAGTTCGTCGCCATGCGCGTCCTTTTCCGTGATCCAAAGGGCAAAGCCCCCTGGTACAACGGCACAGGCGTTCTGTTCTATGTCACCGGCATGATGATTGCCGCCTTTGCCGTGCGGGGCATGTGATGGCCCACACGCATCTGACATGGCCGGGTATCTTGCGGCTGGGTCTGGTACAGATCGCACTGGCCGCCATCGTCTCGCTCACCACATCCACCATGAACCGTGTCATGACCGTGGAACTGGCCATGCCTGCCATCCTGCCGGGCCTGCTGGTTTCGCTCTATTACGGCACGCAATTCCTGCGCCCGCATTTCGGCCATAGCGCCGATCAGGGCGGTCGCCGCACACCCTGGATCATCGGCGGCGTCATCACCCTTGCCATCGGCGCCATCTGCGCTGCCCTGTCTGTTGGCCTTATGGCCACATCGCCCACCTTCGGCATCGCCGCCGCCATCCCCTCTTTCATCCTGATCGGCCTTGGCATCGGCGCAGGCGGCACCAACCTGCTGGCCCTGCTGGCTGCCCGCGTGAACCCTGCCCACGAAGGCGCTGCAGGCAGCGCCATCTGGATCATGATGATCTTTGGCCTTGTCATCACCGCCATTTCCGCCGGTGCCCTGCTTGACCCCTACACCCCCAGCCGCCTTGTCCTGGTCACTGCAGGCGTATCTGCCGTGGCCATCGCCCTTACACTGATCGGCATTGCCGGTCAGGAACGCGGAGCGCGCGCCATGCCCGCAAAGGCGACCCAGCCTTTTGCCGCTGCCCTGCGCGAAATCTGGACCGACCCCCGCGCCCGCATCTTTACCCTGTTCGTCCTTGCCTCGATGACCGCCTACAACCTGCAGGACCTTATCCTTGAACCCTTCGCCGGTCATGTCTTTGGCATGACCGTCGGTGAAAGCACCGCCCTGTCCGGCCAACACCATGCCGGCGCACTGATCGGCATGCTTCTTGTGCTTGCCTCTGGCACCGTTCTGTCGCGCACCCTGCACGTGCCCTTGCGCGTCTGGATCGTTGGCGGCTGCCTTTTGTCGGGCGCGTCCCTTGCCGCCCTTGCCTATGGCGCAGGGCATGCCCCCCACTGGCCCCTTGGCCCCAACATCTTTGCCCTTGGCCTTGCCAATGGCACCTTCGCCGTCGCCGCCATCGGCGCCATGATGGGCCTGTCGCGCGAAGGATCGCAAGCCCGCGAAGGCGCCCGCATGGGCGTGTTCGGGGCCGCACAGGCCTTTGGCTTTGGCATCGGATCCTTCGGTGGCACCGTGCTGGCAGACGCATCACGCCACCTCATGCAATCGGATGCCGCCGGTTATGCCGCCGTCTTTGCCCTTGAATCCGCCCTGTTCCTGCTTGCAGCTGCCTTGGCCTTGCGCGTCACGTCTGCTGCCCCTCAACCCATCCTGATGCCCGGAGAATGACTATGATCTATGATGTTGTCGTTGTAGGGGGCGGCCCTTCGGGTGCTACAGCCGCCGAGGATCTGGCCCGCGCTGGCCACAAGGTTGCGATGATTGACCGGGATGGCCGCATCAAGCCCTGCGGTGGCGCCATCCCGCCCCGCCTTGTGCGCGATTTTGATATTCCCGATGCCCAGATCGTGGCCCGCATCGGCACCGCGCGCATGGTGTCACCCACCGGCCGGTCCGTCGATATTCCTATCGAGAACGGCTATGTCGGCATGGTTGACCGCGAACATTTCGATGAATTCCTGCGCGCCCGTGCCGCCAGCGCCGGGGCCACGCGTCTGACCGGCACCTATCTGCGCATCGAACGTGATGCCACGGGCACCGCCGTTCTGTACCGCGACAAGGCTTCTGGTGAAACCCACACTCTGCGCACCAAACTCGTGATCGGCGCTGATGGCGCGCGCTCTGCCGTGGCGCAAGCCGAGGTCAAAGGCGGCGAGAAAACGCCCTATGTCATTGCCTATCACGAAATCATCAAGGCCCCGCCAGCGAACGCCGATTATGACCCCACGCGCTGCGACGTGATCTATGATGGCCGCATATCCCCTGATTTCTATGGCTGGATTTTCCCGCATGGTGATCAGGCCAGCATCGGCATGGGCACAGGCGTTGACGGGGTTGATCTGAAAAAGGCCACGGCTGATCTGCGCGCCTCTGCAGGCCTGACCCATTGCGAAACCATCCGCCGCGAAGGCGCGCCCATCCCGCTGCGCCCGCTTGATCGGTGGGACAATGGCCGCGATGTCGTGCTGGCAGGTGATGCGGCAGGCGTGGTGGCGCCGTCCTCGGGCGAGGGGATTTTCTATGCCATGCTGGGCGGGCGCGTTGCGGCCACGGCAGCGCAAGCGTTTCTGGCAAGCGGGCGCGCGCGCGACCTGAAACTCGCGCGCAAGATATTCATGAAAGAGCATAAGTCAGTGTTCAAGGTGCTGCGCATGATGCAGGATGCCTATTACAAGTCCGATGACCGGCGCGAACGTTTTGTCAGCCTGTGTCATGATGTCGACGTGCAAAGGCTGACGTTCGAAGCCTATATGAACAAGAAACTGGTGGCCGCGCGTCCCTTGGCGCATTTGCGCATCGGGGTGAAGAATGTCGCACACCTGCTGGGGCTGGTGCGGCCGGGATATGTGTGATGCGCGATAATCTTGCCGAAGAAGAAATGATCCCGACATGGGTCGATGGCCGCTTGCAGCCCATGGGCAAGATGGCCGTGCATCAGGCGGGCTTGCGTCACAAGGCGGTGTCGGTGTTTGTAACCGATGGCAACCGCGTGCTGATCCAGCGCCGGGCGCTGACGAAATACCACACGCCGGGCCTGTGGGCGAATACCTGCTGTACGCATCCGCGCTGGAAAGAAGATACCGCCGATTGCGCCGTGCGCCGCTTGCGCGAGGAATTGGGGATCACGGGGCTGTTCCCGGCCTTTGCCGACCGGGTGGAATACCGGGCGGATGTGGGGGCGGGGCTGACGGAACATGAGGTGGTTGATATCTTCGTGGCCGAGGTGACGCCTGCCATGACGCTGGCCCCGAACCCGGATGAAGTGGCCGAAGTGGCCTGGGTCGACCTCTATGATCTCAGCGCGGACACGGCGCGCAACCCAGCGAAGTACACGCCCTGGCTGCGGATTTACATGGCCGAGCATATGGGGCGGATTTTCGGGGCGGCGGTGCGTTAGGGGCCTTGCCCTAGCGGCCTGCCGGATTGCGCTCCAGCACCTCTTGGCGGCGCAGGGGGAACTTGTCGATGGCATTGGTGATTTCACGCATCTCCCACGGCAAGGGCTTGCGGATGGCGGCCGTGCCATCCTTTTCCATCAGCACAAGGGAAAAGCCGCGCGGGCGGAATTTCAGACGCACTTCTGTGCGGGCCTCCGGGTTTGTATCCACGATCAGCAGCGCGTCGCGTTCTGCAAGTGCGCCGGGGTCGCGCGCCAGAAGCTGCATCTGGCGGATGAAGTTGGGGTCATTCGGGCTGTCGGCGAACACAATCACCGCGCGGTTGACGTAGATCAGGTCTGCCAGAACCACGCCGCTTGCATCAATCGGCCCTTCGGGCGTTGCAACTGTGTCCGCCATGGCAGAAAGTGGCAGGGCAATCAGCAGAAGGGCGCGGATCAGGGTCTTCATGGGGCCTCCGGTTACACCCTTCATATAGGCAGGCCTGCGGGCAGGGGAAGATGCAGTGATGAACGATGATCTGGCAGCATGGCGGGCATTGGCGGCAAAAGAGCTGCGGGGGCGCGATCCTGACAGCCTGACATGGGACACGCTGGAAGGGATTGCGGTCAAGCCGCTGTATACAGCGGCGGATGTGCGGCACGATCCGGGCCTGCCGGGTGTGGCGCCGTTCACGCGGGGGGTGCGGGCGACGATGTATGCCGGGCGGCCATGGACGATCCGGCAATACGCAGGGTTTTCGACAGCCGAGGAAAGCAATGCCTTTTACCGCGCTGGTTTGGCGGCGGGGCAGCAGGGCGTGTCGGTGGCCTTTGATCTGGCCACGCACCGGGGCTATGATTCCGATCATCCGCGCGTGGTGGGGGATGTGGGCAAGGCGGGTGTGGCGATTGACAGCGTCGAGGACATGAAAATCCTGTTCGACGGCATTCCCTTGGACCGCGTGTCAGTGTCGATGACGATGAATGGCGCGGTGATCCCGGTGCTGGCCTGCTTCATTGTGGCGGGTGAGGAACAAGGCGTGCCTCGGGCGGCGCTGTCGGGCACAATTCAGAATGACATTCTGAAAGAGTTCATGGTGCGCAACACCTATATCTTTCCGCCGGAACCCAGCATGCGCATCGTGGCGGATATCATTGCGTATACGGCAGCCGAGATGCCGAAGTTCAATTCGATCAGCATCAGTGGCTATCACATGCAAGAGGCGGGCGCGAACCTTGTGCAGGAACTGGGCTTCACGCTGGCGGATGGGCGGGAATATGTGAAGGCGGCATTGGCGCGAGGGATGGATGTGGATGCCTTTGCGCCAAGGCTGAGCTTCTTCTTTGCCATCGGCATGAACTTCTTCATGGAAGTCGCCAAGTTGCGGGCGGCGCGGCTTTTGTGGGCCGAAATGGTACAGGGCTTCTTACCGAAGAACCCGAAAAGTCTGGCGCTGCGCACGCATTGTCAAACATCGGGGTGGTCGCTGACGGCGCAAGATGTGTCGAACAACGTCGTGCGCACCTGTGTTGAGGCGATGGCGGCGACGCAGGGGCACACCCAGAGCTTGCACACCAACTCGCTTGACGAGGCGTTGGCACTCCCGACCGATTTTTCTGCTCGCATCGCTCGAAATACCCAGCTGCAACTGCAGATGGAGTCGGG
>JBJOQW010000096.1:0-2573 GCA_046049665.1 Pseudomonadota bacterium
GTTGGTTTGCAGCGCCGCAATGGCTGTGCCCCAGGTCACCTCAACAGGCTCCAGCTTGACGCCGAGTGCAGTCGCCATGGCGTTTCCAACGGCGATGCCGACACCCGACGACCACTGGCCCGTTCCCGGGTCCTTCGAATACCAGGGCGGCGCCTGCGTCACGCCGATGCGCAGCGTGCCGCGCTTCTTGACCTCGTCGAGCGTACCAGCGGTCTGAGCAGAAAGGCGGCCCGGCAAGGCACTCGACAGCAGCGCGCTGGCGCCCACGATTGAAAGTTTGCGGCGGTCGATGATCATTCCATCCTCCCGAATAGCGGGCTCTGGCGACGGTCGCCTCAGAGCAGCCCAGAACAGTCAACGCCTGGGATGGTAGATTGTCAACAATCGGTCACCCGACGCTGTCGAATGCCAGAAGGCCAGGATGGGCGGGCGCGAAGTGTGCTTAGGTTAGTGGCGGCTGGTCTATTCGCGCCGATCAATTCGGTCCACGGGTGGTGCTGCCTCTCACCTCGACATCGGCATCGACTAGAATGGTTTGCGGCGGGATCTGACGTGCCGCCGGATCGCCCGTCAGCAGCTGGCGAATAAGTCCCGCGGCCTCGGTGCCGATGGTGAGGCCACTCACTGTGATCGTTGTGATGGCGGGCACGGCGCACTGAGAAATCTCAAAGTTGCCGAAACCTGCGATCGCAATGCGCTCCGGCACAGGGATGCCTGCAACCTGGCAGGCGCTGACGGCACCGAAAGCGCAGGGGTCGGACACGCAGAGCACGGCATTTGTATCAGGCCATTGCCGCATCAGCGTGGCCATGGCTTCGCGGCCTTGCAGCATGCCGATTGGTGGTGCGGCCGTCCTGACAATGCGGCTGCCGTCGAGCCCCGCAGCTCGCATAGCGTCGAGAAAGCCGAGACGCCGTTGGGCGCCGCGCGTGCCGTTGTCGTTGGCTTCGCCAATGAAGCCGATCTTGTCGCGACCGAGCGAAATCAGGTGTCGCGTCATCGCGGCCGCGGCCTTACGGTTCGAAAAGCCAACCACGTGACCTATTGGTTTGGGCGGCACTTCCCAGATTTCGATGACGGGTATGCCGGCCCCGGCCAGAAGGCTGCGCGTGCGTGGCGTATGGTCATCATAGGTGACGACCATGGCTTCCGGTCGCCGTTCGAGCATCGTCTCGATCAATTGCTCAGCCTGCGACTTCAGATAGTTGGTATGGCCGAGCAACATCTGGAGGCCGGCAGGATGCAGCGCGTTCTGCAGCCCCACTGCGGTTTCGGCAAAGTGTGTGTTGTTGAGCGAGGGGACGAGAACGCCGACAAAGCCTGAGCGCCGCGATGAAAATCCGGCTGCGATCCGGTCCGGCACATAGCCGAGTTCCTGAACCAGACGCTGGATTTTGCGTCGCGTTTCTGGCGCGATCCGACCGTCCTGTCGCAACGCCCGCGATACCGTCATGGTCGAAACGCCTGCGGCGCGCGCCACATCCGACATCTTCACCCGTTGCATCACAGGCTCCGCTGAAACCATGCACAAGGCCGGTGGCTGTAGGCAGCAGAATTGCGCGTGACAACGCAAAGTGACAAATGCTACCGTAATGTTACCGATAACATCGAGCCAACGAAAAAGCCAGGGTCAGTGGAAGCTGAAAACCTGGCGGACAGAGGAAACGGCAGCCCGGCCTGCGCCATCGGCTGCGCCAACCGGAGGGATACCCGATGACCACAACGCGTCGTGATGCCTTGAAGGCGACCGCTGCGGCGGCTGCCATGACCGCGCTTCCGTTGCCCTACTACGCCCGCGCACAGGGCACGGGCTGGGCCAAGCTCAAGGGCCAGTCAATCGTCGTCAATTGGCCAGCGCACCCGCACTATTCGGTGGCCAAGAAGCTTCTGCCCGAGTTCACGGCTGCAACCGGCATCAAAGTGGAACTCGACGAAATGCCCTACCTGCGTCTCAAGGATGCGCAGGTTCTGCAGATGAGCAAGCCGCAGGGTGACTACGACTGCTGCATCTACGTGATCATGTGGAAGACGGAGTACGTCCAGCGCAAGTTTTTGACCGAACTCGAGCCGATGTTCCAGAACAAGGAACTCGCACTGGCTGATTACGACCGTGGCGACATCATCAAGGCCTACTACGAGGGTCTTGGTCTTGTCGGCGGACCGCGCGGCTATCTCCCGGGCCCGGGCGCAAAACTCTACGGCATTCCCTACGGTGCAGAGTGCTCCGTGCTTGCATACCGCAAGGACATTTTCGCGAAGCACGACATCAAGGTGCCTGTCACCTATGATGATCTGCTCGCAGCATGCCGCACCATCAAGGCCAAGGAGCCCGGCATGGGCGGCCTCACTTCGCGCGCGCAGGCGGGCCACCAGGTCACGGCCGGCTGGCTCCTGCACCTGACGCCCTACGATGGCCTTGTCATCGACGACAAGTATTTGCCGATGGTCGACAAGCCGGCGGCCATCAAGGCGACCGAAGTCTTCAAGGAGATCATCGACACGGGCCCTGCCGGCGGTGCGTCGTTCGACTTCGGCCAAATGATGAATGCGTTTCTGCAAGGCCAGTCGGCCAT
>JBJOQW010000097.1:0-29673 GCA_046049665.1 Pseudomonadota bacterium
GGCTGTGAAATCGTCAACAGCCAGTTCGGCGCATGGTGCGAGGTGGGCGCGCTGTCGCGCGTCATCAACTCGACCTTCGAAGATTATGCCTATTGTGACCGCATGGCCGATATCGCCAATACAACGGTGGGCAAGTTTTCCAACATCGCCGCGATGACGCGGATCGGGCCAACCGACCACCCGTACCAGAACGCGGCGCAGCATCATTTCCTGTATCGCTCCAGCTATTACTGGGACGATGTGACTGATGACCCTGTCTTCTTCGCCGCCCGTGCCGCGCGGCGCACGACATTGGGGGCCGATTGCTGGATCGGCCATGGCGCGATCATCAAGCCGGAAACCACCATCGGCATCGGTGCGATTGTGGCCAGTGGGGCGGTGGTGACCAGGGACGTTGCCCCCTTCATGATCGTCGCAGGCTGCCCCGCCACGCCCATCCGCGCACGGTTTTCGCAATCGGTGATCGACAGGCTGCTGGCGCTGGCGTGGTGGGACTGGTCACATGACGACTTGCGCGCAGCACTGATGGATTTCCGCAGCATGAAGGCCGAGGCGTTCTTGGAAACGTACGAGGGCCGGGCCTAAAGGTCGAACCGAAACGTCAGCGCCTTTGGCATCCAGTCTGGCGCTGTCGCGTCCGGGTCAAAGACCGCGCCCAGCCGCAGGGCAAGCTGGCGAGAGCGATGATTGTCAGGCTCGATATGGGCCTGAAGCGCAGGGAAGGGGCGAAGGGCCCTGATGTGATGCAGATAGGCGCGCGCGGCCTCTTGCGCCAGTCCTTTGCCTTCGTCGGTATCAGACCAGATGGTCCATGTCATTTCCGGCACGTCCGTTTCCAGCAGATGCAGGGCCCCGACATGCCCCATCGCCCGGCCTGTCGTGCGGTCACAAAAGAACATCCGGCCATAGCCGCGAATATCCCAATGCCCGATCATCGCGGCCAATTTCTCGGTCGCCTGCGCGGCCGAATAGGGCCCGCCGGTGAACTGCGTGCGGTCTGACATGCAATAGGCGCGATAGGCTGGCAGATCCGTGCCCAGCGGTCGGCGCAGGACCAGACGGTCAGTTAAAAGGCCGGTCATGACCAGAACCGCCGCGCCAGCTCGCCGGACAGATGTGCCATCCGGCCGTTGCAAAGCGTCAGTTCCACGCGTTGGGTTTCCGGGTTTACCGCCACCACATCAGCCCGCGCGCCAAGGTGCAGATGCCCGCGATCCTTCAGCCCGGCAATGCGCGCGGCATAGGTCGAGATCATGGCCCAGGCCGCCGCCAGATCACAAACCCCACGGTCAACAAGCGCCCAAGCCGCCTGTGACAAGGCGGGATAGTAGTAGTCAGACACCAAGGCATCACAGAGGCCAGCCTCAACCAGATCCTGTGCGGCGATATTGCCTGACTGGCTGCCACCGCGCACCACATTGGGCGCGCCCATCAGCACCGGCTCGCCCGCCGCCTTTGCGGCGGAAGCCGCGGCCGTGGTGGTTGGAAATTCAGAGATCGGCGCGCCGATCCCGCGGAAAAATTGCCGCGTCTCGGGCGTTGCATCATCGTGCGACCCCATCCTGACCCCCTTGGCCTGCAGCGTTTCGGCAAGGGTGGCCAAAGCCATTGGCACGACAGCATCCTGTGCAAGGGCCGCGTGGACAATGCCAAGCATTTCATCGGCTGTCCGGCTGGTTTGCGCAGCCCAGCTTGCGAAGCGATGGGGCTTTTCGTCGGCCATAGTCAGGGCTTCGGACAAGTGGTTGTTGAACACGATGTAATCGATGTCGAATTGCCCAACGGCGGCCAGAACGGCGTCGTGCTGATCAACGACATGCGTTTCAAGCCTGATCTGCACCCGCACATCCGACAAAAGCCGTTGGCGCGCGACCTGCAGCGCCTGCAAAAGCTCGATGGTTGCAGGGCCAGACCGAAAACCGCCTTCCCAGCTCCAGCTTTGGGCGAACCAAGCTGTTGTAATGCCGTTCACCGCAAGTTCGGCTGCTGCAGACTCCAGCGCCTTTGCCTTGTCGAACGGTGCGGAGGGCCGAGGCGACAAGTGCCGCTCGAACCCATCGCCGTGCAGATCAATGATTCCGGGCAGCAAAAGGTAACCCGAAAGATCAACCTCACGCGCGGGGGTATCTGTGATGATACCATCGGTAATGGTGATGGGGTGGTCATGCAGCGCACCTGCGAGCAGGCTTTGGGCATGGGTCAGACGGACAGGGGCGATTATGGGCATAAGGCTAGCGGGTTAACGCAGCGATGTGACAGTGATGTGACTGTTCAGGTGGCGATGGTCAGCGTCACACGATCACCGGCAAACCATGTGGTGCCATGTTCGACAGGCGCGCCCGAGGCATCAACGTTCAGCGCAACCGATCGCAGAACCGGTGCCTGCGGCTTGATCTGCAGGCCGATTGCCAGAACCGGGTCGGCCAGTTGTGCGGTCAGTTGGGTTTCGGCGCGGGTGTAGTCGGTCAGCCCACAGTCAGCCAGTGCCGCAGTGATTGATCCACGCAAGGCCAAAGCATCCGGCAGGCCGGGAAACCGTGCGGCAGAAAAGACCGATCTGAACACGGCAAGGGGCTGGCCATCGGCAAGGGATGTGCCTTCAACCACATGCACGCTGCTGCCTGCAGGCAGGCGAAGATTGCGCAGGTCATCGCTGGTGGCTGGCAAGGTTTCAATCCGGGAAATCCTGCGGGAGGGCGTTTTGCCGCTGGCAGCGATGTTCTGATGAAACCGGACACGCCGCCCCAAGGGATAAATGGTAGGCTTGGCCATGACAAAGACGCCGGCGCCGCGTCTTGAATTGATGATCCCTGCATCCGCCAAGGCAGACAAGGCATGGCGTACGGTATGCCGGTTGACCCCGAACCGGGCTGACAAGGCCGCCTCGGTGGGCAGTTTGGCACCGGGAGGATACAGGCCCGCGGCAATCTCGTCGCGCAGTGTTTCGGCAATGGTGGCAAACAGGGCCATGACAGGATCCGTCACTAAAAATTCACAACTCTCACATTGCGAATGTGGGGTGGCAGGCGTAATATTTATCTAGTTGTATAGATTGCTAGACAGCTTGGCAAGATGTCGAGGAACCGATGCCCGAAGTTACGCAGAAGGCCCGTCAGGAATGGATGTCCGTCGTCGCAAAGGCACCGCCACAGCGGCTTGCTGATCTTTTGCCCGATCCCCCGGCCCATGTGTTCTTGCGCCATCCCGAGGTGGGTGCTGTCATGGTTCAGGGCCGCATTGGCGGAACGGGGGCGGCCTTCAATCTTGGCGAAATGACTGTGACGCGCGCCTCGGTGCGGCTGGAAAATGGCCCGGTGGGCCATGCTTGGGTGCAGGGGCGCGACAAGGCGCATGCGATGCGTGCAGCAGTGATAGATGCCTTGATGCAAACAGAAAAAGCCCCGGCCCTGCAGCGCGATGTCATTTCGGTGCTGGCCGCCGAAGCGGCTGCCCAAAAGGCGGCGCGGGCTGCCAAGGCGGCTGCGACCAAAGTCGATTTCTTCACCATGGTACGCGGAGAGGACAAATGAACACCGCAGCGTTTACTGGCGGTTTCGAAACGCCATCCGTACAATCAGCCCACGCCTTTCGTGCGGTGCTTGAGGCAATGGCCCGGCCCGGCACCATACACACTGTTACAGGTGCATCGCCGCCAGCCCCGCTTTCAGTGGCGGCGGGTGTGGCCCTGCTGACCCTGGCCGATGCGACAACACCTGTCCACCTTGCCGGGACGGCCGACAATGCGACCGTGCGCAACTGGGTGACGTTTCACATTGGCGCAAAGTTGGTTGCGGCCGAGGATGCAGACTTTGCAGTCGGGACGTGGTCTGCCCTGCAACCAACCGCCCGTTTCCGCATCGGAGAGCCCGATTACCCCGACCGGTCTGCAACCCTGATCGTCGAGGTGGATCGCCTGACCAATCATGGCGCGACACTGACCGGACCGGGAATTGAAACGGCTACCTGGCTCAGCCTGCCCGAGACGGCAGCCTTTGCGGCCAACCGGGCAAAGTTTCCGTTGGGATATGACTGCCTGTTCACATTCGGCCACCGGCTTGCCGGGCTGCCCCGTTCAACCCGTGTGGAGGTGATCTGATGTATGTTGCCGTGAAGGGTGGCGAACGCGCCATCGACAACGCCCATGCGTGGCTGGCCGAAGAACGCCGTGGTGACCCTGCAGTGCCGGAACTGACGGTCGCGCAGATCCGCGAACAGATGGCACTGGCCGTGAACCGGGTCATGGCGGAAGGGTCATTGTACGACCCCGATCTTGCGGCGTTGGCGATCAAACAGGCGCGGGGTGACATGATCGAGGCGGTGTTCCTGATCCGCGCCTATCGCACGACCCTGCCACGTCTTGCATCGTCGCGTCCGGTGGGAACCGATGGCATGACCATCGACCGGCGCATTTCTGCGACGTTCAAGGACCTGCCGGGCGGACAAATTCTGGGGCCTACCTTTGACTACACCCTGCGCTTGCTGGATTTCGCCTTGCAGGCTGATGGAGGAGAAGTGCCGTCCGCAGCCAAGGCCGCCGCGTTGACCGGACCTGTGCCCCATGTCACGGGCATTCTGAACCAAGATGACCTGATCGAACAGGATATTCCATCGGATGACCTGCCCCCCGATCTGACGCGCACGCCCATGGAACTGCCAGCCAACAGGGCGCTGCGCATGCAGGCCCTGACCCGCAGCGACGAAGGGTTTCTGCTTTCGATGGCCTACAGTACCCAGCGCGGCTATGGGCGCACACATGCTTTTGTCGGGGAATTGCGTGTGGGCAGTGTGGGGGTTGAGGTAGACATCCCCGAGCTGGGCTTTGCAGTCGAGATTGGTGAAATCACGCTGACCGAATGTGAAACCGTCAACCAGTTCAAGGGCTCCAAGACCGAACCACCGCAGTTCACGCGCGGTTACGGGCTGGTGTTCGGGCATTGTGAACGCAAGTCCATTTCGATGTCTTTGGTAGACCGCAGCCTGCGTTGGCAGGAACTGGGCGAAGATGGCATCGGCGCGCCGGCGCAGGATGAAGAGTTCGTGCTGATGCACTGCGACAACATTCAGGCAACCGGGTTTCTGGAGCATATCAAGTTGCCACATTACGTGGACTTTCAGGCCGAGCTTGAACTTGTGCGCCGTATGCGGGCCGAGGCTCAGGCCATGCAGGAGGCTGCAGAATGACCGACCTTACGCCCGACACCGCCTACAATTTCGGCTATCTGGATGAACAGACCAAACGGATGATCCGGCGCGCGATCCTGAAGGGCATTGCGGTGCCAGGGTATCAGGTGCCTTTCACCAGCCGTGAAATGCCGATGCCCTATGGCTGGGGCACGGGTGGGGTGCAGGTCACTGCGGCCTGTCTGACACCAGATGATTGTTTGAAGGTCATCGATCAGGGTGCCGACGATACGACAAATGCCGTCAGCATCCGCAAGTTCTTTCAACGGATGGCAGGGGTTGCCACCACCGAGTCTACGGCCAAGGCGACTGTCATTCAGACGCGCCATCGTATTCCCGAAGTGCCGCTGCAGGCAGGGCAGATCCTGGTCTATCAGGTGCCGATCCCCGAACCATTGCGGTTTCTGGAACCGCGCGAGACCGAGACACGCAAGATGCACGAGCTGGAGGAATACGGCCTGATGCACGTGAAACTGTATGAGGACATTGCCCGGCACGGCGAAATTGCGACCAGTTATGCCTATCCGGTGATGGTTGAGGGGCGCTATGTCATGGACCCGTCGCCGATACCAAAGTTTGACAACCCGAAGCTTGGCGATAATCCGGCAATCCAGTTGTTTGGGGCGGGGCGTGAACAACGCATCTATGCCCTGCCGCCCTATACCAAGGTTGTCAGTCTGGATTTTGAGGATCACCCGTTCCGGGCCACAAAAGCCCCGCATGATTGTGATCTGTGCGGATCGCGGCGCAGCTATCTGGATGAAGTAGTCACAGACGATCTGGGTGGACGGATGTTTGTGTGTTCGGACACCGATTATTGCGCGGGGCGCCGTGCTGATGGGCACAAGGGGCGCCTTTGGGCCGCCGAACCGGAGGCAGCGGCATGACCCTGATGGAAAATATCGCTGTCACCGACAAGCCGCTTTTGCAGGTCGAAGGGCTGACGAAACGATACGGTCAGCGCATTGGCTGTGCCGATGTCAGCTTTGATCTGTGGCCGGGCGAGGTGCTGGGCATTGTCGGGGAAAGCGGGTCGGGAAAATCAACGCTTTTGTCTTGCCTTGCTGGGCACTTGCGGCCCGATCTGGGGCGGCTGAGTTACGATGGCCATGACCTGATCGCGATGTCGGAAACCGCAAAGCGCAAGCTGGGCCGTACGGATTGGGCCTATGTTCACCAGAACCCGCGCGATGGGCTGCGGATGGGTGTCAGTGCCGGGGGCAATGTCGGCGAACGCCTGATGGCCGTTGGCGCGCGGCATTACGGCGATATCCGCACAAAGGCAGTTGACTGGATGGGCAGGGTCGAAATCGGGGCAGACCGGGTTGATGACCGGCCAAGCGCGTTTTCCGGCGGCATGCAGCAACGCCTTCAGATCGCGCGCAATCTGGTCAGCGGACCCCGCCTTGTGTTCATGGATGAGCCGACAGGCGGTCTGGATGTCAGCGTGCAGGCCCGGCTTCTGGACCTGTTGCGCGGGTTGGTGCGTGACCTTGGGCTGTCGGTGATCATTGTGACGCATGATCTGGCCGTGGTGCGGCTGCTTGCGCATCGGCTGATGGTCATGAAATCGGGCCGTGTTGTGGAACAAGGCCTGACAGACCAGGTGCTGGATGATCCGCAACATGCCTATACGCAACTGCTGGTTGCCTCCGTATTGCAGGTGTAATCTGATGATCAGGATCGAAAATCTGGCAAAATCCTTCATATTGCACAATCAGGGCGGCACGGTGATTCCGGTCATGACAGCAGCCGAACTGGTGGTTGCGCCCGGCGAATGTGTCGGGCTGATGGGGCAATCCGGATCTGGCAAATCTACACTGATGCGGATGGTCTGGGGCAATTACCTGGCCAGCGAAGGGCGCATCATGGTGGGCGATCTGGACGTGGCCAAGGCCGAACCGCGCCAGATCATTGCGTTGCGTCGCGCCACACTGGGTTATGTCAGCCAGTTTCTGCGGGTGGTGCCGCGGGTTTCGACACTGGATGTGGTTGCCGAACCGCTGCTGGCACTTGGCGTGCCGGCAGATCAGGCGCGTGATCGTGCGGCCGGTCTGCTTGGCCGGTTGAACATACCAGAACGGTTGTGGTCATTGTCACCCACGACATTTTCGGGTGGTGAGCAGCAGCGTGTGAACATCGCGCGCGGATTTGCCCATGATTACCCGGCACTTCTGCTGGATGAACCAACCGCCAGTCTTGATGCCACGAACCGCGAGGTTGTGCTGAGTCTGATTATCGAAGCCAAGGCACGCGGTGCGGCGATAATGGGCATTTTCCATGATGAGGGCGCAAGGGCGCGCGTCTGTGACCGGCTGGTTGATGTGACCGGCTTTGCACGGGATGCGGCATGATCTATGTCGTCATCGGCCCATCCGGGGCGGGGAAAGACACGCTGATTGCCGGGGCCTTGCGGGCAAGGCCTGACCTGCGGTCGGTGCGCCGGGTCATCACGCGGCCCAGCGCTGCGGGGGGCGAAGACTTTGAAGGGGTCAGCGTTGAGGAATTCGTCCAGCGTAAAGCCGCAGGTGAATTTGTTCTGGACTGGCAGGCGCACGGGCTGTGCTATGGCATTCCACATGCGCAGGTTCATGGACCGGGCGATGTGATCTTCAACGGCAGCCGCGCTGCCCTGATGGCGGCTGGTCAGGCCTTTCCGGATCTGCGGGCTGTGCTGGTAACGGCACCGGATAACGTGCTGGCTGCAAGGCTGGCCACACGTGGCCGCGAGGCCGAAGACGACATCCGTGCAAGACTGGCGCGTGGATCGTTCGTCTTGCCAGAGGGGATTCCAGTCACGACGGTTTGCAATGATGGCACCCCGGAACAGGGGATTGCGCGTTTGCTTGCGGCCCTTCAGCCAGACAGGGCATAGCGGTGCAAAAGGTGAAACACACCGCTGTCATCTTCGCCAAACAGGCAGAGATCTTCGATGACAAAGGGGCGCGGCAGGACCGGCGCAAAGTGCGCCCGCAGCGCCGCCATGACCGGGTCGGGATGATTCAACCGGTCGGTCAGGGTCAGATGAAAGCGGAATTCTTCCATCACATAGGGATAGCCCCAGAGCATCAGCAGATCGCGTTGGCGCTGCGTCAGGGTTTCGGGACGGCGGCGGGCCATGTCGGCATCGCTCAGCGGCTGCCGCAACGCGTTGGTCGCCTCGACCACGGATGCGGCAAGGGTCATCAGGCCGACATCAGACCCTTCGGGTATCAGGGCCAGAAACCCCTGCAGGTTCTGTATTTGCAGCCCGGGGCAGACCACCGGGGCCAGCCGTGTGGCCAGCAATGCCACCGCAGCGGCGACCTCAACCAGACCCATCCCGTAAGCCGGCCTGAACGGCGCGCGGATCGTGCCGTGAAAACCATAGCGCCGGGGGTCTTTTGTTATGGCGGCAGCGTCAATGCCCGGCAGATCGGGCTGCTTCAATGCCTGACCAGTCACGGCATCACGACCCAGCCATTCAGCCGCGCGGGCCGCGAAGGCGCCTTCGCGCGGGGCGAAATACACAGCATAGCGTTTCATCAATTCCATTCCCGCAGGCATCGCATGGTCTTGTCACATGAATGTGACGGGCATGTGCAATCCGTTACAACCCCCAACTGACTGAAAGACAGGACAAGACCAAATGACTGAAACGATCCTGGCGAATGCCACCCTTGTGCTTCCGACAAGCACGATACGCGGTCAAATCCGGTTCTTGGACGGGGAAATTGCCGATATCACCGAGGTTGGGGGCAGCCCTGCCGGGGCCATTGATTGTGATGGTGATCTGGTCATGCCAGGCATGATCGAGCTGCACACCGACAATCTGGAGCGCCACATCGAGCCACGGCCAAAGGTGAACTGGCCCCATGCCAGCGCCATTCTGGCCCATGATGCCGAACTGGCCAGCGTCGGGATCACCACGGTATTTGATGCGCTGCGGGTCGGATCAGTCGTGTCGAATGCAAAGGCCAATTATGGCGAATATGCACGTGTGCTGGCGGATGAAATTCTGGAATTGCAGTCGGCAGGTGCGCTGCGGATCAGCCATTTTCTGCATCTGCGGGCCGAGGTATGTTCCGAAACCCTGATCCCCGAACTTGAAAAGTTCGGGCCGGAAGACCGGATCGGTATTGTAAGCGTGATGGACCACACCCCCGGCGCACGGCAGTTCCGTGATCTGGCACAGCTCCAGAAATATGTCATCGGCAAGCACGGAATCTCGCCATTGGAATTTGATGAGCATGTGGCCAACCAAAAGGCACTGACGCAGAAATACGGTGCCGCTCATGAATTGGCCGCAGTCAATGCCGCGCGGCGCTGTGGCGCGGTACTGGCCAGTCATGATGACACCGATGTCGGGCATGTTGACCGATCAGCCGAAAACGGCGCACAGTTTGCCGAGTTTCCGACAACGCTGGCCGCAGCAAAGGCCTGCCAGGCACATGGCATCAAAGTGATGATGGGCGCACCAAACCTGATCCGGGGCGGCAGCCATTCTGGCAACGTTGCCGCGCAAGACCTCGCAGTGGCAGACTGTCTGGATATCGTATCGTCAGACTATGTACCTTCATCGCTGCTGTCTTCGGCGCTGATGCTGGGTGATCTGTGGGGGAACATGGCACGTGGTGTTGCCACGGTTACATCCGCCCCGGCCGCAGCGGTTGGCCTTGCAGACCGCGGACAACTTGTGCCCGGCGCGCGTGCAGATGTTATCCGTGTTGCCCGCGTCGGGGCAACGGGGGCGGTTCGTGGCGTGTGGTCATCAGGCAAGCGGGTTGGCTGATTTCGGGTCAGGTTGCGCCCGGGAACGCCCGCTTCGCCGTTCAAAATCATCTGTCCCTGCTGTGCGTTGCGGACATGTCGGGCCAGTGCCGCGCGTTGTCCGTTTGCAACGACCCGCCAGCAGAACCCTGAAGACGCGATTGGGGCCAATAGCCTAGAAGCTTGCGTTCAGCCCGATCGAGAAAACCTCTTCCTCATCAAGGTCAGTTTTCTTGATCGGCTTGGCAATATTGGCCTGAACCAAGCCAATTCCGGTTTGCCAATAGATCGAAACGCCGGCCGAAGTGCGCAGGTTGAACGCGTCGTCGATGTCGCCCGAGGCGCCCCCTGCGGTCACGTCAAGATCCCAGACAGAGCCCGCATCGACAAAGGCACCGACGGTCAGGTTTTGGACGGGCAGCGGCGTACGCACCTCGATGGAGGTGCTGAAGTACTGGTTTCC
Organism: Pseudomonadota bacterium; assembly: GCA_046049665.1. Lineage (GTDB taxonomy): Bacteria > Pseudomonadota > Alphaproteobacteria > Rhodobacterales > Rhodobacteraceae > JAAFHS01. The sequence continues at coordinate 10,394 of JBJOQW010000097.1, forward strand.
GCCCAGCGCCGCGTTGATCGTGTCTGCAACGGCATCACGCGGGCCGATTCCGGCATAGGCAAAGCCGCGTGGCATGTCACCGCCCAGAAACGCGCGGTCAAGAATGCCTACCGTCTTGCCATTGCGGCCTTCGATCACACCAGCCTCGGCACGCACGGCCAGCACGGCCGACCCGACCGGCTGGGCATAGGCCCCGTTGACAGACACGGCGACCCATTCGCGATCACCAGCCAGACTTGCGGCGACATTGCTGCCAATCCGAAAGCCGGACTGTGGCAGGGGGCCGGGCTCAAGTGTGGAGTAGCTCAGGTCAAAAGACAGGCCCGTGGCAGTGGTCTTGCCATTCTCACTGATAATCAGTGGCGACACATCGGGCCCGGTCGCCTCAAGGTCGTCACGCATGTGAAACAGGGTGACTCCGTACCGCAAATCCGGGCTGGCCGATGCCCCGAAGCTAAGCTCGATCGACCTTGAATCCAGCTTGAACGGCTGCGCATCCAGTTCAGAGCGTTCTGCGCCCAGTCTGAGGGATAATGCACTGTCTTGCCCAAGGCGCGTCTGGCCAAGTTGCCATGTCTTTGCAACAAACGCCTCGGCTGACAGATCAGACTTGCCAGCCTCGTATGCGAAATGCAGGTCGATACCCGTTCCTTTGATATCGCGGCCATCCAGGGCAATGAAGGCCAGAGCGCCCCGTTGGCTTGAATAGCTTGCACCCGTGGTGATTTCCGATGGTCCGCCATCCTGCGCGGTAGCAACTGCTGCAACGCCCAGCGTTGCCAACTGCACGAGCGCCGTCAAGTTCAGCTTCATGCGACCTCCATCTTCTTTCATCGCTGGCAGGCGATTCGTCTAATCATCTGCGGGTGGGAACAGGCATTGATAGCCCGGAATGATATCGGGTGCATCCAGCGTGAAGTACACGCTTTGCGAATTTGACGACAGGTCAGCCACCTGTGACACGTAATCAAGCGTGACTGCCATGGGGGCGTTGCTGTTGCCGTTCACGATAATCTCGAAACGATCGCGCTGCAGGAACGTGCCCAGCATTGAGGTCGGGACAAAGGCTTCAACGCGCAGGGGCTGATTGACGTAGATTACGGCAATCGGCTTGGACGTCGGCACTTCACCTTGTGCGATCAGGTCTTCGCCAATCTGGCCAGCGGCGGGGCTGAATACCTGCGACTTTTCCAGCGCAATCTTGGCTTGGTCGGCCTCGATGCCTGCCATGCGCAAAAGATCGGTCTCGCGCGCCACCGCACCTTCGGCCAAGGCCAGTTCCAGTTCTGCTGCCTCAAGATCAGCAGCGCTGACCACCCGGCGCCTGACCCCCGCCTGCAACCGTTCGACCTTTTTGATCAGCGCATCGCGTTGGCTTTGCGCGGTGGCCAGCGAAGCGGTCAGCTGGCTGCGCGCAACGGCAGCATCATAGGTGGCGCGCGTCAGATCATCATCGAATTCGGCAATCAGATCGCCGACCTTTACCTGTTGCCCGGGTTTGACATGCACAGCGCGGACAATGCCGGGAAACGGTGCGGCAACCTCAACCACCTGCAGCGGCCGGATGGCACAGTTCACCGGTACTTTCGCAAGGCCAGCAAGGTCTGCAAAGGCACCGGTTGATCCGCACATCAAGGCCATTACAGCCAATCCTGTGCCGCGTCCGATCATTGCCGCACAAGGCCACGCAGGTCTTCGCCGGTCAGATACTGCAATCGCGCCCAGGCCCGAAGGTATTCGACCTGCTGGAATTCCAGCCGCTCACGCGCCGAGACTTCGGCCAGTTGCCGGCCAAGCACGACAAGATCAATGCTTTCACCGGTCGCGACACGCGCCTGTTCATCACGGACGTTTGCAGAAATCTGGGACAGGGCACGCGAAGATTGACCAACTGCCGTCGACAACTCCTCAAGCCGACGGATCGTCGAGGCAATTTCAGTCTGCAACTGGCGTTTGTCGGAAAAGTACTGCAACGCGGCATCGCGCAGGTCAACGGTTTCCAGCGTTGAGGAATAGCCTTGCCCGGAGGCATTGAAGATCGGGATGGTCAGCCTGACACCCAGACTTGTATCCTTTGTGCGCGACCCACCACCAAAGCGCGAACCCTCGCGATTTTCATCCTCGAACCGGGCAAAGGCGTCGATCACGGGTGCAAAATCGGCGGCAAGTGCCTGACGGCGGCCCAATTCGGTCTGCACAACGCCAATCGCACTGGCCAGCAGCGCGGGGTTGCTTTGTTCGGCCTTGGCCACGGCGGCCTCCAGCGATGGCACGTCACCGCGTCCGGGGCCGCTTGTGGACACGCCGGAAAGGTTCGTCACCACCATGCCTGAAACAAATGCAAGCCGGGACAAAGCATCTGCGTAGCGCGATGCCTCGACCGCTTCTTCTGCTGACAAGGATGCAAGCTCGGCGGCATATGTCCGGCCAGATATGTCGGTTGACAGGCCCGAAGCCACCAGATCGTTTTCAGCAGAAATCTGGCGTTGGACCAGGCTCATCTTGGCGCGCAGCGCCTTTGAGCGGCCCTCGCTTTGAACGGCCTCCATGTAGGCATCATAGGTTTCGAACAATGCGGCATGCACAGCAGCGATGTATTCGACCTCTGCTGCAGAACGGGCCGTGCTTTGCAACTGAATGCCGTAGATGCGGGACAGATCAAAGATGGGCTGGCGCAGATCAAGAGAAAGGTTGGTGACCGGATATTCAGCTTCCCCGCGCTGGAAAACGACGTTGTCCGTTTCGACAACTTCCTGGCTGACAGATGTGTAGGTGTAATTGAACGACACCTGCGGCAGATAGCCATAAATGGCATTCAGACGCTCGGCATCGGCGCGGTTGATCGCCTGACCTGCACGGCCGATATCCGGGTTACGTTCAAGCGTGCTGGCAAGCAGCTGGTCCAGCGACATTTCGCTTTCACTGGTTTGCGCCGCGTCAAAGGTGCCTGCAAGTGCGCCCGTGGCATTGTCACGTCCCAGGGTGGTTGCAAGCCGTTCTTCGGCCCGCGCCCGCACTTCGGGATCAAGGCCGCCAGCCAAAAGCTGATCAAGCCGCTCAGGCGTTGCGCGGGTTGTGTTGCGTTCAGCACAACCGGCAAGTGACATGGAAAGTAGAAGGCCAAAACTGACCCAAGATTGTCTGCGCAACAAGCTTCCCCCAGCTATTTTGTCTACTGCATGCCTGTTGGCAAAATTCCGCTACTAGCTATAGCGTATGCTGGCCAGACTGCAAATAAATGTGTTGGGGGGGCTAATTTTCTTGGCCAATGCGCGACGCCCGGTCTGCAATCTGCGCATCACGGAAGGCCGCGATCTTTCCGTTGGCCCAAAAGGCAAGGTGATCAAGGATCGGGCGGTTGCCAAAGTTCAACCTGACCTGCACATCCTGTCCGACCAAATCGGCTGGCCGTTGATCAACACCCACATGCAGGCGTATGGCCCGAAGGCCTGTAACAGGATCGGTGATGGAGCCATCGATCAGGTGCAATGCATCTGAAGCAACCATGAAATAGCTGTTGCCAAGGCGTAGCTCGGCCGTTGGTGGGTGGGTCTGAAACTCTTGCACCCAGCGTTCAGGAAAATCTCCGACCAGGCGAGAAATGCCTGTACCGGGATAAAGATGACCGACCGTATCGCCCGCCACCAGATAGCGGCCTTGCTGCAGCCCGCTGACCTGCAGAAAAATTCCGTCAGCCGGGCTGGTGACGGTAAGCCCCTGGCGTTCGGTTTCCAGCACGGCGATCTGCGCTTCGACCGAGCGCATCTTTTCCTGCGCAAGCTGCGCTTCGCCCAGCCCGATTGATTGCGTGCTTTGCTGCAGCAGCGCGGCCTCGCGCTGTTCCAGGCCAAGAAGAACGCCCTGTCGGTCGTTCTCGGGGTTTGTCAGGCGCAAAAGGGCGTCACCAGCCGTTGTTTGCTGCCGTATAGCAGGCGTTTCCAGCACAAAACCGGATGATGCCACGGTGATTGCATAGTGGCCGGAATCGTCCAGCCGAAGCGGCAGCCACAGCGAAAAGGGCAGCGGCACGATCAACACGATTGCAAGGCCTAGCGCAGCAAAGCCGCCGCGACCTGCCCAAAGCCGCCATTTCGGGGTTGTGGTTGCAGGTCTTTGGGGGCGGTCTGCCAGCAGGGGCGATATGAACATGACATAAACCCCCCATGCCCCCAGAACGAGGCCCAGACCCAGATATTGCGGCAGGATAGCGGTGATGATGGTAAAGGAGATAATGAGGCGGTAAATGAATGCGGCCGCACCATAAATGACAAGACCGCCAGTGCCTGATCTGCGGGGCAAACTTCCTGTGGCCCCAAGGGAAAGCAGCCAGCGTGTCATTTCGGACAGGGCCGACGAGCCGCGCGTGTACAGGTTTCGCTGTCCGACAAGATCAACGAGTGCGTAGTAGCCATCCAGCTTCATCAGGGGATTGGCATTGAACAGCAACGAGTTCAGCGTTGAAAAGACCAGCACCTGTCCGGCCACACCCCGTGTCACATCGCTTTCAGCGACATGCCAGATGATAAAGGCCAGGGCACCCATCAGAAAATCAGTTACAATTCCAGCCAGACTGATGGTCATGCGGCCACGCGGGCTGGCAGACACATCAGCCTCAGAGCAATCAACCGTTGGCAAAGGGTAAAGGGCAATCAACGAAATTGCAGCGTTCCTCACCCGGACATTCATTGCAGTTGCGGCAACCACATGGCCGAATTCATGAATGATCTTCAGGAACGGGGCCAGCAGGCCAAAGGCAAGCAGGGTCTCAATCTGCAAGACGCCCGAAAACTCGGCCCCGATTGACCAGTCGTTGCGGATACCCAGCACAAGAACGCACAGCAAAAGGGCGAGTGACACCACGGCTAGCGGCCAGCCAACAAACCATTGCGAAAACCGCCGCAAGCCCGGTTGCCATGGCCCAACGTCAAACAGATTGATCTGAATGAACAGGGGGTTGAACCTTGCGGCCTTTGCCCGATCTGCACGCCGGACAGCTCGGACATAGTTCAGGGCACGCAGCCCGGCCTCCAGTTCGGGCCTTTCAACCTCGGCGCCTTCATGCCCGTCGATGCGATCCTGAATGCGCTGCAACCCAAGTGCGGCATCCCGCGGAACGGAAACAACCTTGCCACTGGCCAGGTCCGACAGGAAAAACCCAAGCCGCCGCCCTTCGGCGCTGAGGGTAAGCTGCAGCTGCTTTAGAATTTCAGGCCGAGGTATGTCCATGCGCCCTTCCGGATGAATTCATAGGCATAGCGGCCATAGCTGACAATTCTTGGGCCATCGGGCCCATCAAGCGTTGCGACACCGGTCATTCCGGCAATCACGCCTTCGGGGGCTTCAACCTCGGCCACAGCCTCGATGATATCAAACTGCCCTTGGGGGTCTTTGCGCACCGTGGCCGGGGTCAGGATACGCAGGGCGTAGGTTCGCCCGGCAAGGCCGCGAAAATACACTTCGCCCGTCATTCCCGGCGTGATCAGACGCGCGTCCATGCGGGCGAAGGAAAGCGTCATGCGCATGGCATCGGTTGTCTGGATGGCCGCAACCCGATCACCCGTCCGGACAAACGCGCCCGTCACGTTGTCAGGCAATGCTTCGATCACCCTGCCGTCTGCCATTGCCACAATCCGCAGAGCTGCAATCCGGTCAGAAATCTGCGCGATGCGCGTTTCAATGATTGCCAGCCTCTCAACCGAAATCTGATAATCGGCATATCGGTTCTCTGCCAGGGCAGCCTGGCCGTTCAACGCTTCGACCGTGGCATTCAACCGCTCTTCAGCCAGCATGTTCTGCAAACTGGGCGAGTCAAGCTCGGCGATCAGGCTGCCGTTGGAAACGGCATCGCCCGCTCTGACGTGCACCTTCTTCAGAAAGGCGTCAGATGGCACTGTTACCAGCGCCTGATCCGCCGCAGCGGCCTCGCCACTTGCTGTAATGGCAAGGGGTGCGGGCAAGGCAAGCCAGATTGCGGTTGCGCCCAGCACAGCGGCCAGAACACCACGCCGCAGCCAAAGGCGGCGCACTGATGCCGGGGAACGAAGCCCGACAATCATGCTGGCCATATCGACGGCCGCCTGCAGCAAGGGCACAGCATCATCCTTGGCCCCGAAGGCACAGATCCCATAACCCTGCACATCTGCCGCAGGCACCACGAAGGCCAAAGACGTTGCATCAAACTGCCGTGCCAGCAGTGCCGCTTCCAGATCCTTGGCATCTTCCCCTACGGCAGGAACGACAACTGACCTTGGTTCAGTGTCCCGCAGACTTTGCGCAACCAGACGCAACTCGGCGGCATGACTGCGATAGCGGTTGTCTGACAGCCAATGCCGCGCCACACCTTTTGCCGTGAACTCGATCACTGCCCCGCCGTTGACAATGCCTTCCTCTACCAGCAGGTCAAGAAGCGCACCGATGGCAACAGTTTGCTTGGGATAACGCGCGTCACCCAGGCCAACCCGCAAACGCCCCATCAGGCCCGCCAACCGGTCTTCCGTCTTTGCGCCCTGAACGCCCCCATCGGTCGCCAGGGCAGCGTGGCTTTCCGGCATCGCTGCAAGGTGTGGTTGCAGGCGATCCAATCCCCGGCTCAGGTCTTGCAGGCGTGCCATCACGGCCGCGAGTTCATTCACCGGCGGAATTTCGGACAGCAGCCAAAGCATCCAGCGGCCGGAAGCCAAAGGCACGGTAATGACCATTGCATTGTTGATCTTGCGGGCGGCCGGCCGCTCTTGCGCTGTTTTCGCAAGCTCGGCCTTTTGTGCAGCCTCTGGCACTGGCCCGAAAACAACGGACCAGACATCAGGTTGCGCGAACATGTAAACCGCGTCGAGCTTGCCGAGCATGTCAGCCCGCCCCTGTCAGCACGGCTCAGCCGTCGATCTTGCCAAACTGATCTTCGTAAGCCTGAATTGAGTGCGACAGGATCACTGCCAGCCGCTTGGCGGCAAAGGGGCTCATCACAATGCGCTTGGACAGGGCGACGTCAATCGACTTGCGTTCATCCTCGGTCCCGCGCCAGTTCTGATGAGTGCCGAACAGCAGGAAAAACTCTTCCCGGTTGGCCGTGGCCGTACCAACGTTCGAGTAAACGCTTTCCATCTTGCTGTCGTCCCAGTTGATCGTCATGCCATTGATCGTGGCATTCGTCGCGCGCACTGGTTTCTTTTCGGTCATTGCTCTGTCCTCTTTTTATTATTGGCTGGTTATTCTGCCGCAATGTTCCACAATCGCGGCGCATCGTCACTAGTCCCGGCATCATTTTCCGCGATGATTTCGCTGTCCGGTTCCGCAAGGCCCGCTTGCTGCAGGTAAAGTGCAATCAAACGCTCGATCAGAATTTCTGATCCGATCAGGTCCTCAAGACCAAGGGCGATCAGCCTTTGCATGACTTCGTTCCGCAACGCGGCCACCAGAACCTCTGAATCGGCACCCGACGCAGCCAGAACGGCGATGGCCTCGACAACATCATAGCTGCCCAGAATGGCAATCACGAAATCAGTCACCTCTGTGACATTGGTCCCGTCCAGAGCATAGGTAAGCTGATCCATCGCACTCGGTCGTTCCGTGACCTCGGCCATGTCGACTGCGCGTTGCTGCAGGTCAAGCGGGCCACCGATCGACGAATCCTGCTGCGATTCTGACACCACGTCGATAGCACCGGTTCCGGCGAAGTTCGACTTGATCAGGAAGCGTTGCGGGGTCGGGCCGGTAAAGCCGCTTTCCCAGTTTGCGTTGAACAGACCCGCGTATCCATCCGAATAGATCAGATCGAACTGTGTGTCGCCAAAGAAGATGTCCGACCCAAGGCCGCCGATCATCACATCCGGGCCGGTACCGCCATACATCCGGTCATAGCCGCCATCCAGGAATGCAAAGTTGGTATCCAGCGTCGTTTCTTCAAAGACAGCGCCGCCCGGCTCTTGCGTCCAGCTACGTTCAAGGATGACGGTATCGCCAATGATAATGTCCTGACCGCCGTCACCAAAGAAGGTGTCGTCGCCCATGCCGCCCATCATGAAATCGCTGCCCTGATCGCCGACCAGCGCATCATCAAAGCTGAGATCTGCCCGTATCGCCTCGATCCGCGCCACCCGGTCAGCCGAGGACTGGCCTGCAAACCCATCAACTGCCGCACGGAAGCTGAACAGGGCAAAGTCGCCAACGATCACATCATCATCCGAACCGCCAAAGACGCTGTCCTTGCCGAACTGACCGACCAGGATATTGTCACCACCCACACCTGCAGCCGTGATAAAGTCATCACCTCCGCGATCCTGGTCTTCCAGTGTGATCTCTTCGATGGCCGACAGGCCCGAATAGACAACCCTTCCGGAATCGCCCAGCACAGCGTCTTCGCCCTGTCCGGCATAAACACTGTCATTGCCAAGGCCTGCCACGACGATGTCGTTGCCGTCGCCTGCCCGGATCAGATCATCCCCCGGCAACTCATCTGTCAATGACACCAGCGTGCCGAACATCCCATCCGCCGAACCCGTGACAACCCCTTGATCACCCAGCACAAGGTCCACACCCGCGCCTGCGGTAATCTGGTCACCAGCTTCACCACCAACAATCACGTCGCGCCCGGCACCGGTTTCAATCGTGTCGGCAGCGCCACCCGAACTTACCACCGTGGTGACAGATGTCACACCGACCGTGACTGCCGGATCGTAGGTGATGTTGCCGTTATCGCCCATAACAGTGTTGTCACCGTTGCCTGCAAGGATCAGGTCAGCCCCGGCTCCACCGCCGATGATGTCATTGCCGTCGCCGGTACGAATGCTGTCGCGCCCGCCGAACAGAACCGCCGTGGTGTCAAGCGTCAGCCGCGCTGCATCAACGATGATCCCGCTGTCGCCGATGGCTGTGTTGTCGCCATCGCCAAGGTTCGCGTCATCATCCCCCTGACCAAGGATCACCCAGTCACTGCCCGAACCAGTCGTGACGATGTCATTGCCATCGCCGCTTGTCATCATGGACTCAAGGCTTTCGATTGTGCCGTCATGCGTGCCCGCATCGCCCAGCACCACGTTGTCGCCTGCATCCGCCGTCACCGTATCGGCCCCGGCGCCTGCGATGATCACGTCGCGGTCGGCGCCGGTCTCGATCCGGTCAGCGCCGCCATCGGCCGCCTCGCTCGCGCTGGCCAGCGTTGCCGTGATCCGGCCAGAATCGCCCAGCACCCGGTTCAGCCCCGCGCCCAGCTGCGCCAGATCCGCGCCCTGGCCCAGGATCACCCAATCCGCCCCCGCGCCCGCCGTCACCGTATCGGCCCCGTCACCCGCATCCAGCGCCGAGATCAGCGTGACACCGTCAAACGAGCCGCTATCGCCCAGCACGACATTGTCACCCTCACCCGCCGTGATGCTGTCGGCATCGCCGCCGCCGATGATCCGGTCACGGCCACTGCCGGCCGTAATTGTATCGGCCCCGTCAGTTGCTTGGTACGTGGACTGGTAAGTATTGGTCAGTTCCGCCGCGTTGCCAATGCCCTTGATTTCGATCGTGCCGTCGTCACCAAGGATGAAAACCCGGTCTGCGGCGCCACCATTTGTGGCACTGTCGTTGCCCCCGCCCAGAATACCGATCAAGGCACCGGATGCGACTGTGACCTGGTCATCACCGGAACTGGTGTCTGACTGGCTGGCCAGCTGTTTCGCGATCTTGGCAATTGCATCGCGTGTGGCCTGATCTGCAAGCAGGTCTGCCGCGCTTGCGCCTGCGGCTGGTGGCGTGTAGGCCAGCAGTGTGGACAGGGCGATGCCATCAAGCGTCAGTTCTCCGTCATCGCCAAGGAAGACGAGGCCGCCCTTGTCACCTGTGATCGTGTCTGCACCGCCACCGCCGATGACAATGTCTAGCACCTTGTCGTCTGTGGCAAAGGTGATGCTGTCATTGCCGCTTTGTTCGGACACGACAGAAGAAATCGTGTTCTGCGTGAAGTCGATGACCCCGAGATCGCCGATGACAATGTCGGCCCCGGTTCCGGCATTGATCACGTCATCGCCTTCACCGCCGAGGATCAGGTCGTTGCCGTCACCCGTGGTGATGCTGTCAGCCGAGCTGTTGGTGGACGCGGTTGTTGCAACCCTTGTGACAGCTTCAAGCATCCGCGCGCCTTCTGCGGTGCCAAAATCTCCAAGGACGATGTTGGAACCCAAGGTATCGGTAACAGATTCCGTTTCCCCGGCGATACCGCCCCCTGCGATAAGGATGTCGTTGCCAAGGCCGCCATCAAGATTATCCGTGCCGTTGTAGGATGACCCGTCAAACAGCGTCTGGACCTTCTGGGCGACAAGGTTTGACGACATTTCAAGTCGGCCAAAGTCACCCAGCAACACATCACTGCCCGTGCTTCCTGAGAGCGAGTCGTTGCCACCGCCGCCCATCATGATATCGCGGCCACCGGCGCCATTGATCACGTCTGCGCCGTCTGCGGCATTTACAATTTCAATGTTCAGCCCGTTCTGCAGGGCAGTATTCGGGATGATGTCGCGCAGTTGCAGCGTCTCTGCCTTGTTGTTTGACAGAGACATGGTGCCGCCGATCAGCAGGTCATCGCCCAGACCACCCTCGATCGTATCGTTCCCATCGCCGCCTTGAATGTAGTCGCCACCCATCTGGCCGTAGATCTTGTCGGCGCCGCTGCCGCCGGACAGAATGTCCATGCCATCGCGAATGGCCAAGGCATCTGCAGCTACTCCCTCGGGCGTGCCAAGCAGGCCATCCGTTCCGGCAAAGGCCGCAAAGCCCCAGATCGTCGAGGTAGTTGCATTGACAAAAACCCGGTCGCTGCCAGCGCCTGCTTCAACCAGTGCGGCAAGTGCGTTTGTGATCTCGACCGTGTCGTTCCCCGCGCCTGTCAGCACGGTCATTGATCCGGCCCCTGCTGCGCCATTGATTGTGATGGTATCGTTGCCCGAGCCCGTCAGCACGACATGGTTGCCTGCGCCAAGCGTCACCACATCGGCATCCTTGCCCGCGGTCAGCTGCGTGTTCTTCGTATAGTCTTGCAACAAGCCGAAGAGGTTGACCTTTTCAGGCACTGCATCAGTGCTGCTTGCATCCTTGATTGTGAAATTCTTCTGGGTTGCGGTCTCTTGCGGGATGCCATTGGCATCAATGCCAAAGAAGTTGCGGATTTCGGTTTCCGACAGGCCGCCAGAGGCGAACTTCTGCTGGAAAAGCTCTCGTGCACCAAAGCTGTCATCGCCAATGTAAATGACATTGCCGCCCTGAATGTTGACGGTATCCGCGCCCTTTTCACCAAAGATCAGATAGGTGCCGGTCGATGTACCGTTGGTCTGGATCGTATCGCTGCCGTTGCCGGCAAAGACAACGTGCAGACCAGAGGTTGGCAGGATGATCGTGTCATTGCCGCTGCCAGTAAAGGTAACTGTCGGGATCGCGCCCGAAGCCGCTGACATGTTGATCGTGTTGTTGCCTTCGCCTGCAGGAATGACAATGGCAGCGGCATTATTGGCAAAACTGCCCGAGAAAGATTGGCTGCCCTGGGTGTAAGTGGCATTGTAGTTTCCACCAGAACCGCCGGTCAGAACCAGTTGATCATCGCCATCCGTCGTGATCTTGGTCATCGAGTCGCCCGTGCGGGCACCGATGTTCAGGAAGGCGGTTTCGCCTGCGTCAAGGTCTGTCACGATCCGGGCAGGCACGGGTGTGCCGCCAAAACTGATCGAACCGCCGACGTCAAATACTGTGGTGCTCCACTTGATATCCGGCAGGGGCCAAGGCAGTTCGATCCCCGCCCAGACCGACAGCTTCGCCTTGTAATAGGCGCTGCCGACAAACATGATGCTAAGCGCCCTTGGAATGTCACCGTCGCTGATGGCATCAAATGCGGCTTCGGCAAGGGCGATCATTTCCGGGATGCGCAGCTTGCCGTCGCTGTTGGGGTCATTCAGGCTGATCTGGACACCTGCCCCGACTTCGGCCGAGGCACCGGCAATGCCGGCATTCAGGCTGATGCGGCCCCAGACATCGGCGTTGACAAGTGAGCCGGGCGCTGAATCGATGAACACACCGTCCAGCAGACGCACCGGATCAAGCGTGTTGACGAAATTGACGATACCGCCCAGATCATAGCCCGCCGAGAAGCCGGCCTTGAACTTCAAGCTGATTTCGGCCTGCAGCAACCGGCGGATAATGTCGCTGACCCAGCCGGGCGCGCCCACCTTGTTAACCAACTCATCAACAAGATTGATCTTGCCGGTATCAATGTTGAACAGGTTGAAATGCACCAGGGCCAGATCAACCTGATCAAACTTGCCAAGCAGCAGATCAAGGATGTTTGACGGATCGGACAGCAGCGGAAGCTCGATCGCGATCCCTTGGTTGATGTTGCCGAAGACCCCGAACTCGTCTTCGCCCTGAAGCCCGCTGAAGGCAGTGCTCTTCGACAACTGGACGTTGCTGCCAACTTCCGAGACCGAGCTTTCGCCAGAGGCGATGGCATCGGCATTGCCACTGAAATCAAAGTCACCAAAGACCAGCATGCCACCGCTTGCGGTAAAGCGGTTGACGAAAGCCGTCACATCAAGGCCCAGCTGGATGGCCGTATTGGCAATTCCAATGATCGGGAAGGCATTGCCCAGAATGGCCAGTGCCTCTTTGAACGGGGTCTGCTGGGTCCACTTGAAGTAATCTGCCAGCGGGTTGACGATGGCCATGATCGGATCAAGGACAGGCTTCAGCACCGCCTCATACAGTTCCTGCATGTTCAGGCGGACGTTTTCAAACGACAGCTTGTCGATGGTCAGGCCTTCGCCGAACTCAAAACTGCCCTTCACCCAGAATTCGGTAGCAACCGTCGGTATAACTGCCACGCCACCAATCTTGATCGGTTGGCCTGTCGTCGGATCAAGCACGCTGCCGGACAAGCCGATCTGCACATCGAATTCTGCGGTGAATTCAAAGCTTATCAACTGGTTGAAGTTGATCTTGTTAAAATAAACCAGCTTGTCAAAGTCCAGCGCTGCATTGCTGGCGTCTTCAAGATCAAGCGCTGACAGGTCGCGCAGAATCTGGGTTTCGTCTGCCGTGCCCGTTTCAATCACGGTCAGGCCTTGATCGCCAAAAAGGTCTGCGCCAAGCGTCGCCGTAAGCGTGGCCACGCCGACGTCGGTATCGACAAGGTTGCCATTTGCATCAAGCGTTACCGCTTCGGCCGTCAGCCCCAGAATGCCAAGCACTTTGGCAGAACCGGTGAAGCTGCCGGCGTTAACGTCAAAGCTGATCTCAACTTCGTTCCGGTCCGTGTCATTCAGCAGGAAAAAGCCGTTCCGGTCGATCCCAAAGCCGATGTTGACCAGATAATCCAGCGACAGCCCGATCTTTGAACCTTCGGACACATCCAGGTTCAGCCCCGGGACGCCAAAGTCAAAATCGATGGCAAGCTCTTCGTCAAAAATCACCGCGCTGAAATTCAGGCTGGCGATCAGATAGGCATCCCTGCGTTCGTCCTCTGGCGTGGCCGGGTCATTTTCGGGTGCCTCAAGATGCGCCTGCAGGTAGGTCACATTAGCCGTGTTAAACAGGTCGTTCAGCAGGCTGTTGACCTCATTGGTCAACAGATCAATCGTCGTTGGCAGCTCACCCGTCACCGGATCGGGCGTTTCCGCCTTCACGCGGATCTGCTCCAGCACCTTGAAACGGAAATCATCAAAGAACGTGACACCCGCGCCGATGGATTCCCCGATGATCGGCAGTTTGATCTTGCTCAGGTAATTGTCGAACAGGCTTTGCATCTGGCCAAGAATGGTGTCCAGCGCAGACAGAACGGCCCGCGGATCATTCAGGAACGCCAGATAGTTGAAGTTCGAGAACAACTCGCCCAAGTCGGGCAGCGAAAGTTCAACCCCCGTGACCGCGTTACCTTCGAACAGGTTGATCAGATCGCTGGTGTCCGTGAATACGGTGCTTAAATCACTAAGATCGACATCCCGCAGACTGACATCCGGCTTTGATACCAAGAGGTCGGCCGCATATGTCAGGCCATGTTCCGCCGGATCGAAAATGCCAAGGCTGTCGGACATCGGCAGTTCGATTTGCAGACCGACCGCAATGTCCAGTGAGATCAGGTCAAGAACTGATCGGTCCACATCGTTGATCACCTTGAACAGATCGCGCAGGTCATATTGATCTTCGTAGTCGTCGCCATCGGCATCAACAAAGGTAAAGCCAAAGCGCGCCGGATCAGTACTGCCCGCACCAGCCGTCAGCAGGGCTGTTCCGCCTACAACGTTGACAGCCAAAGGCCCGATGCCAACTGAAATGTTCAGCCCATCCGCGATACCGGCCGTCAGTTCGGCAGCCACTTCACTGACCGAGGTATCAAGGTAAACCCGTGGTGCCCCTTTATCTTCTTCTGCCTGATACAGAACCGCCGATGTGATGGCAGCCTGCATGCCTTCGGCGGCAGCTTCATCAAAGCCCAGCACCGACGCGATGTTTGAATCGCCTACAGATGCAATTGTCAGCGTGATGGGCTTTGATACATCAACCCCCGCCACCGCAAAATCGCGGGCCTCATAGCCGATCGCTTCGGCAAAGTTGGTCTCAACAAGCCGCAGCTCGCCCGTACCCGTCACTTCGGCCTGCACCAGCTGGCTGACGCGCACTTCCAGAACAGGGCCGGCAACCTCTGACAGAACGGCCCGCGAAACGCTTAGCTGCAGCAATGCTGCATTGATCGCATCGGCAAACTTTTCGGCGTCATCCCGTTCTGTATCGGCGGCAAGTTCAACCGTAACCGGCCAGCCTTCACCATCAGACCCGAGCACAAGGGTAAACTTCTGTGCATCGGCAAAGGCTGTAAAGCCTGCATCAAGCAGAATTTCACGCGGATCGCCCGAGGCATCAAGATTTGCCGCGCCAAACAGCGCTTCCACGCTGGTTGTATCAGTCTTGTCGCCTTCACTGTCGGCAAAGGTGATGATGCCGGTGACCACATCATACGCAAAACTCACCGTGTCGGACGCCGGTGCGCCAATCCCGTCAACGACTGCCTGATTGATTGCCTCCACGATTTCCGCAATCGTGTTCAGGCCTTCAAGATCAACCCCGATGGTTTTCTTGACCGGCGCTGCCGGATCGGTTGCATCGGTCCAGGTCAGTTCAATGTCATTCTCACCTGACGAGTTCATGATCACAACCGGCGTCGAGGCCAGTTGGCCCAGTTCCGTCGTGTCTGGCGCGATCGTGCTTGGTGGCTCCAGGACTGGCTTCAGGTCGATGCCAAACTTGAACCGCATGGTCAGGTCGGGGTCAAAGACCAGCGTCCCGGTACCCGAGACATCGGCAATGCCACCAATCAGATCGGCAACCTCGCTTGGGATATCGGCGCCAAAGTCACCGGCCAGCAATGTATCAAGGTCAAGGCTGAAGGGCAGCTCTTCGGCGTAATCCCGCAGGAAGCCGAACTCCATGTCAAAGGTGATTGTCTTTTCGCTGGGCAGCCATTCAAGCTCTATCGTGTCGGCCCCGAAAATCCCTTCGAGGAACGCTTCAACCTGATCAAGGGCTGCTTGCGGATTATCCCGCACGTCGCGCAGAAGGTCTACAAAATCTGTCGCGAAATCAATGCCATCCAGCAATGAGAAGTTCAAAAGCGGAATGTCGGTGTCCAGCAGTGGCAGATCTTCTTTCAGCTTTTCGCCAACAACCACCAGCGCGCGTCCGATGGCGCTGAACGAGTCAAGAATGTCGCCCTCGTCCAGTTTCGAAAGGCCTTCGATGGCGGCATCTGCCTCGTCAGTCGCGCCATCGATCAAAATCTCGGTCGTGTTCAGCGGGTCAAGACCATTGCCGACGGCAATGCTGATACTGTCGATAAGGCCCTCTGTCAGACCACTGATTCCGGCGACATCAATCGTGATGTCGTCAAGTTTGGCGAAGAACATGACCAAGGCTTCGTCGGTCTGCAGCGTGTAGTCATCGGCATCAACGATGCGCAATGTGTCGCCGGTTGCGTCTTCACCATCTTCGTCCTTGGCCGCGGCACCGTCCGTGGTGACAATCCCGCCCTGCAGATCATAGCGACCGATCAGGTCGGTCATCCGGTCTTGCGCGAACACATCGCGCAGATTGGCCAGTGATACCTGCGTTGTCTTTTCACCGTCTGGTGTTTCGCCGACAAGCCCCACGTCAAGCTGCGCGTTCAGGGCAATGAAAGTAGCATCCGGGTCGCTTGCCCCGATTTCAATCGAAACAAGCCCAAGGTCGGCCCGCCCTGTGATGTTTGTCGCCTTGCCCGACAGTTCGGCAGAAAACTGGACATCCTGGAAGAAGATATTCTCGGTCAGCGCTGTGCCGATCGCTTCGCTCAGCGGTTCAGTGCTGCTGGCGATCGAGGTACCAATGCCGATCAGATCAATCCCGGCAATCATCCCGAAATTGGCAGAAAAGCTTGCCGCAAGGTTGGCCGAAAGTTCGACGTTCTCAAGGTTGCCGAGGCCCAACTGATCCAGCGAAAGACCGGAAAGCTGGTTGTTCGTCGCAATCGTTGCTGTCTTGGTAATGTCCGGAATCTTGAACAGCAGTTCACCATCGTCCGACAGCATCAGCTTGCTGCCTTGCAGCACTTCAACCTTGTTCAATTCGACATTGACCCAGTCGAACAGTGCATCCAGGGAAACCGCCCGCGTCAGATGCTCGGGCTCGATGCCAAAACGATAGGTTTCAACCGTGCCATCCGGCACCGAGAACAATAGCCCTGCATCGCCTGCCAGTGCCGAAACCTCGAGGGCAAAGCCCGCTGCGGCGAAGGCTTCGTTGAACGCATCGACCAGATCCGCATAGTTCGGCGCATTGCCTGCCCCGACCCAGCCGCTGTCAGGGCGGTCTATGTTGATTTCATGCGTAGTACCGTCAACCGTGACGGTAAAGCGCAGCTCCTGGACGCCTACCATTTCATCGGCAAAGCGGGGGCCGAAGGTCAGGGACTGATCAAGCTGCGAGTTGAACGACAAGACATATTCATCGCCATCCGCGCCGTCACCGGCAGTTGTGGACAAGGAATAATTGTCAGGCGCTTCAAGTGCCGCCGCCCCGATCCCAAGGCTTTCAAGCGAGAAGTCATCATCAAAACTGTCATCGCTGCGCAGCGTTGCGCCAATGATAGCAAAGGTTTTCGGGGGCAGCGTGTTGTCACCACCCGGGAAGTCGCTGGTGATCTTGATTGCACCATCTTCGACCACCACGGCGATATCGTAGGTAGCCAGCGCCGTGTTCAAGGCATCGGCAAAAGCCGCCAGTATCTGCGTTTCGCTAGCCGCAGGGTTTGTCAGATCTGGGATTGTCTCAAGGTCAACAGTAACCGGCGTCACAACTGCGTTGCCATTTGCGTCGACTTCATCCCCGACGATTCGCAGTTCTATCGTCTTGTAATCCTGCAGGGCCGTCACTTCGCCTGCGCTTAGCGTGCGTCCGATGTGTTCATTCAGCGCGGCGGAAATGGTTGATTGCAGCGGTGCCAGTTCTTCTGCGGCAACGCTGACGGATTGCCCGGCAGTGGTCGGCGTGATCACAAAGCCCGTGCTGTCGTAATTCACGCTTGCGGTTGCCGCAACGCCGGCCGCCGTGAGACCGGCGGTCAGGCTGGCAAGGATCGTGTCGATATCCGGGTCGCCAGTGGCTTCCAGCCATGGGTTTTCCGGCCCGCCGGAAACGACCGCAGGCTTGGTCAGGGTAACGGCCTCTGTCGCACCATTCACCGTGACATAAATGATGATGCTGTCAGCAGCCTCGGTCGCGCGGGCAAAGGACGGCCCGATAATCACCTCTGCCCCAGCACGCTGATCAAAATTGGCGGCGGTCTCGTCGGACCCGTCCGCCAAAGTGTCATCCGCATTCGCGGCCAGACCGCCGGCAATCGTATCAAGCTGACCAGCTGCGAACCCCAGGTTGGTCAGGCTAAAATTATCGTTTACAACATCATCAGACCGATCGGTGGCCGACACCCCGCGTTCCTTTATGCCCACCAAGGACAGTGTCGGCACCGGGTTCTGCGGATTGTTCCCCGGGTAGCGGGTGTTCAATGAGATGGCCCCGCTGACCACACTGGCCGCGATGCCGTGAATCCGGATTGCCGCATCCAGCAGGCGCACGAACTCGGCCAGAAGCGCGGGCCGATCGGTTGAAGCGCGCATGACCGCGTTGTCGGTCAGGTCAATCGACACCGCAATGTATTCAGGCGCACCGTTTACTTCGCGTCCAGTTGCAACGCGGAACTCGGCCACGCCGATGGTCTTTAATGCGTCAATCTGCGGGTCGGTCAGGGCTGTGCCAGTCAGATTGAAACTTGCCTCAGCCCCGTACAGTGCTGCCGGCGCGCCGGTTGAAAAGCCCAGTTGCGTAGCGTCGATCAGGAAGCTTTCAGCAAGCCCTGCGAATACTTCGCTGATCGCAGTTGCGGCTGCGCCGAAGTTGATGTCCGTGAACGGCACCGTCACGTCAAACGCCGCATCCGTCAGGATACTGCCCGCCGTTGTTCCGATATCAATCAGGAACTGGATGACTTCCGACGCGCTCATCACCGCAAGGTTTTCAAGCGCTTCTTCCATGCCTTCGCGCAAGGCATCGTCCGTGACGACTGTATTGGAAATCGTGATATCTACTGTGCCGTTCGCACTGTTCAGGAACGCGGCAATCCGCTCTTTCGCGGTGTTCGCAGAGGATGAGTTGAGCTGCCCCGAAACCGCAAGAACCGCTGTAAACGCCTTTTCATCATCGCTGCTATCGGCGTCATCAGCGCCGGTCACAAAATCGGTGGTCCCCGACAGGCTCAGCGCCAAAAGGGCATAGCTGGTATCGGCGTCCAGCGCCACAAACGCAGCACTGCCATCACCGGCTTCGTCTATCTGCATGGTCGCGGTAAGATCGCCGTCCGTGGTTGTGCCGCTGACCGCAAAGCCTGCATCAAGGCTGACATCACTTGTCAGGCTCATCCCGGCATCGGTTGCGATGCCAAGTGACAAGCGTGCTGTTTCAACCCCGTCGACCGAAAGCTCCAACAAACCCAGGTTCAGCGTCGCCGGGTCAAAGGTCAGTTCGCCACCGACCGTCAAAAGATCATCCAGCGCAAAATCTGTTGCGGCGATGCCCAACCCGGTCAGAACGCCGCCAGACAGCGCGGTTGTCGCCTTCAGCGAAAATGCAAGGCTGGACTCGATGGCCAGGGCTGACAGATCGAAGGGCAGCGTTGCGCCTTCAAACGCCTGACCGAACAGCGCGTTCAGATCCAGCGTCAGTGTTGGCAGTTC
>JBJOQW010000098.1:0-34689 GCA_046049665.1 Pseudomonadota bacterium
GTTCATGAGGATGGGGTTGTCATCATTGCCGCAGGCGGCCAGCATGGCGCAGGCGGTCAGTGCAAGGACAATCCGGGGTACCATCATTCGCCTTCGGCCTTTCGCGCGGTGTTGGGGCAAGTCTTAGCGCACCTTCTGGGGCGCGTCACGGGGTCTTTCGCCGCTTGGGTGATGGTTTGCCGTCAGACTTTCCGGTGAACAGGATCAGGCCGATGGCACCGGCAAAGATGGCAATGTCGGCAACGTTGAAGGCATAGGGGTTTTCAATGCCGCAGCAGGACATGTTCAGAAAGTCGGCGACGGCGCCGTAAATCAGGCGGTCAAGCACGTTGCCAAGGGCACCGCCAACCAGAAGGCCTGCGCTGACCATGGCCATGCGCCCGCCGCCTTCGCGCCTGACCCAGACCAGGACCCATGCGACAATGGCCAGGGCAACGGCGATCAGAATCCAGCGGCTGATGTTCAGCAGGCCAAAGTTGATGCCGGTATTCCAGGCCATGCGCAGTTCAAGGAAGGGCGGCCAGACGGTGATGATGCCACGGTTCACAAGGTCAAGATACTGCACTACAAACCACTTCAGCGCCTGATCGACGGCGAAGGTGATGAAGGCGATCAGGGTCAGCAGGCGCATGGGCGATCAGTGCCGGAAATGCCGCTGGCCGGTAAAGACCATGGCAAGGCCCGCAGCATCGGCGGCAGCGATGACATCGTCATCACGCATGGACCCGCCGGGCTGGATGATGGCCGTGGCGCCAGCCTCGGCCGCGGCAATCAGACCATCGGCGAAGGGGAAGAAGGCATCAGAGGCGACGACTGACCCGATGGTCAGGGGCTGCGCCAAGCCCATCGCCTCGGCCATGTCCTGCGACTTGCGGGCGGCGATGCGGGTGCTGTCGATCCGGCTCATCTGGCCCGCACCAATGCCGACGGTGGCACCATCTTTGGCATAAATGATGGCGTTGGATTTGACGTGTTTGGCGACGGTCCAGGCAAAGAGCAGGTCGTCAAGTTCGGCCTGCGTCGGTGCGCGTTTGGTCACGACCCGCAGCGCGCTGCGATCAGGGCGGCCACCGTCACGGTCCTGCACCAGAAAGCCGCCGGCCACTTGGCGGAAGGCAAGGCCGGGTGCCATGGGGTCTGGCAGGCCCTTGGTTGTCAGCAGGCGGAGGTTCTTTTTGCGGGCGAAGATGGCCATCGCTTCGGTGCTGGCACCCGGCGCAATGACGACTTCGGTAAAGATCTCGCAAATCGCCTCGGCGGTTTCGGCATCAAGCGGGCGGTTCAGAGCGACAATCCCGCCAAATGCGCTGGTGCGGTCACAGTCATAGGCGCGGGTGTAGGCTTCCAGCATCGAGGCCCCGCGCCCCACGCCGCAAGGGTTGGCGTGTTTGATGATGGCGCAGGCGGGGCCTGCATCAGGGGCAAATTCGGCCACAAGTTCAAAGGCGGCGTCGGTGTCGTTGATATTGTTGTAGGACAGTTCCTTGCCTTGCCATTGCTGCGCCGTGGCCACGCCCATGCGGCCCGACCCATCGGTATAAAACGCCGCCGTTTGATGCGGGTTTTCGCCATAACGCAGGGGTTGGGCCAGACGGCCGGCAAAGGCGCGGTGGCGGGGGGTGGGTTCATTGATTGCATCTGCCATCCAGCCCGACACGGCTGCATCATAGGCGGCAGTGCGGCTATAGGCGGACAGGGCCAGTTTCTGCCGGAAGGCGAGCGTGGTGGCGCCGTCATTGCTGCGCAACTGATCCAGCAGCGGCGCATAATCGGCAGGGTCCGTCACCACGGCGACAAAGCGGTGGTTCTTGGCGGCGGCGCGGATCATCGCAGGGCCGCCGATATCGATATTCTCGATACAGGTGGCATGGTCGGCACCGCGTGCCACGGTTTCTTCGAACGGATACAGGTTCACGATCAAAAGGTCGATCGGCTCGATCCCGTGGGCGGCCATGGCCAGCAGATGTTCATCATCATCGCGCAGGGCCAGCAGGCCGCCATGCACGGCAGGGTGCAGCGTTTTCACGCGGCCATCCATCATCTCGGGAAAGCCCGTCACGTCTGATACGTCGCGCACGGGCAGCCCCGCCGCGCGCAGCATGCCGGAGGTGCCGCCGGTGGAAATCAGTTCGACCCCCATGCCGGACAGCGCGCGGGCGAGGTCCAGCAGGCCGGTCTTGTCAGAGACGGAAATCAGGGCACGGCCAATCGGGATACGGGTATGCAAGTCTTCCCCCAGTGGTCAGATGGCGCCGGGGCCGTCGATACGGCCCAGATCGCGGATGGCGGTGGGAGTATCCTGTGCCTTCGCCAAGGTCCAGCCGATGCGTGTTTCAATATCGGCGGTATGGCAATCAAGCAGGATTTGCTGTGCCGCCCGCGGCTTGAGCCGCCCGCGTTCCAGATAAACCGATGGCTGCAAGGACAAATCTGCGCGCCCCTGATAGCGGAAAACCCAGATTTCACCGCTTTTCAGGGCCAGCGATACGGCGGTGCCGCCCATGTCGAGCGTGGCATCGACATCGGGGTGCAGATGAAAGCGGATGGCAAAGCGCAGGCCTTGCAGGCCGGTGCGGGCGATGATGGCGGCGAATCGGTCAGCCTGCTGAAGGCTTGCGGCATGCAGCTTGTCTTCGCCGTCCAGATGGCGGCCATCGGGTGACAGGGTCAGGGTGCGCGAATGGGTCAGGCCATGCGTGCCGACCCAGCCATCATGCGCGGCATAGACGCCCTGTTCGCCATCACCGGGAAACAGGCGCAGGGCGGTGATGCGGGCAGTCTGGGCAAATGCGTCATCAGGGCCAAGGCGCGATGACGACACGGCATCAACGCAAAGGGTTGAATGCGATGGCGTGGCACGACCGGCGCGTTGCCATGCGCTGCCAAAGCTGCGGCCTGATCCGCAGGATACGATCAGGGGGCGGCGGCCCGAGGTCAGTTCAAAGCCAAGGGTGGCGGCATGGGCGCGCGTGCCGGGTGGGGGGGCGGCAACATCGGCAATGACCGAGGTGCGCCCAGCCTGCAGGCGCACAAAGCCCATGGAAAGGCCGCCACGGGCCATAATTGCCTTGCCCCCGGCACTGGCCAGCGCCTGATCAAGCCGCCCTTCGGCACCGCGCCCGCCGCCATGAAAACGGGCAAGGCTGCCATCGGCATGGCGCAGGGCGCGCAGGGCGGGGGCGATGCGGGCGATGGCATCCAGATGCGCTGGGGGCACGGTGCGGCCTGCACCGCGCAGGGCATCGGCCGCCCAGATCAGCAGGGTGAACACCTCAAGCAGGTCTTCGGGATTGCGCGAGGGGATGCCGCCTGCTTCATCAATCTGATGCGTGCAGTCCTGTGCCAGGGCGGCGCTGGCGGGGCCAACCAGTGCCTCCATCCCGATCAGCGAAAGACCGGCATAGACAAGGCCACACAGCGCCTCAAACCTTGGCAGGCCGGGGGGGGCCTTGGCCCAGCGGCGTGACAGAAGCACGGTTTGCCGTGTGAGGCTGGCGAAGAAGGTGGCGGATTGTGCGGTATCGCGCGCGGCCAGCAGAAAGACGGCATGGTTGATCAGGCGGATCAGGCGACGGCCTGTCAGATCAGGCAGCCAGCCTGCGCCGCGCCCCGTGCCATAGCGCGCGATCCAGCCCCAGACCCAATCCTGCGCCATCTGGCGCGCGGGCGCATCACCAATGGCGGCCAGATCATCGAGCCACGCAAAGCCGTGTGCTTCGGCATCAAAGGCGGCGTCGGGGGGGGCGATATCCCACAGGGGCGTGCCCGAAGCCTCGATCAGGTGCCCGGCCAGCTGGATATTGCCCGCCAGCATCTGCCGCCCACGGCTGACCATGCCGATGGTGCGCGGTTCGGGCATGGAGGCAAAACCGGTGGCCGGGGCCGTCAGCCCCGCGCGCCACACGGCCAAGCGTGTTGCGACCTTTGCCCCTGTGCGCAAAACCCCTGTCATCGACTGCCTTTTTCCACTGGGGCGTTCATTGCCCGGTGCTTTGGGTGACCTTAGCTGGCATGGTGTGCCCTGTCATCCTTCACCATCTGCCCTTGGCAAGCCTGCGCCCGTGCGTCACTTATCTGCTGAAGATGAGGCTGGCATGACAAAACTTATGGTGATCGGGGTGGTGGCGGCAATTCTGGCCGCGGCTTGGGCCTTTTGGCCTGCCAAGCGCTTGTCACCCGAGGCGCTGCTGGCGCGGTATCAGGTGCCCATGACGGCACCAGTGGGGCCGCTGCGGGTGTATCATCTGGGGCATAGTCTGGTGGGGCGCGACATGCCGGCGATGCTGGCGCAGATGGCGGGGCACGGCTACCACAGCCAGCTGGGCTGGGGGGCTTCATTGATGCAGCACTGGCAGGGCGATGTGCCGGGCTTTGCCGAGGAGAACGCCACAGCGGCCTTTCGTGCGGCGGGCGAGGCCCTGGACAGTGGTGGTTATGATGCCGTGGTGCTGACCGAAATGGTCGAGTTGCGCGATGCAATCCGCTATCACGACAGCCCGCGCGCGCTGGCGAACTGGGCAAAACGGGCGCGCAGGGGCAATGCCAAGGCGGCGGTCTATCTGTATGAAACATGGCACCGCACGGATGATCCGGCAGGCTGGGAGGCGCGGATTGCAGCCGATGGTCCGGCACTGTGGCAAGGGGAACTTTTGGCCCGGGCCATGGCAGATGCAGAAGTCGGTGTGATCCATGTGATACCGGGTGGCCCGGTGCTGGCAGCGGTGGCGGCAGCGATTGAAGCGGGGCAGGTGCCGGGGCTGGCCAGCCGGGATGACCTGTTTGCCGCTACCGACGGCAAGGTTGACACGATCCATCTGAACGACACGGGCCATTACATCATCGCGCTGACGCATTACGCGGTGCTTTATCACCGCAGCCCGGTGGGCATGCCGCATGACCTGACGCGCGCCGATGGCAGGCCGATGGCGCCCATGTCACAGGACACGGCACTGGCGCTGCAAGAGGTGGTCTGGCAGGTCGTCTCGGGCTATCCTTTCAGCGGTATTGCACGGGAGTAGACGCATGTCGGTGTTCGCGTTTCTGACCAAAGTCCTTTTTGTGGGCCATTCACTGGTCGGCCCGGATTTGCCGCTGATGGTCGAAGGCGCATTGGTCCGGCAAGGCGATACTGCGGCGACGGTTGAAGCGCAGGTGATCAACGGGGCGTCCTTGCGCTATTCCTGGGACAACGCGGATGAGGGCGAGGCGCTGAATGCGCGCGAGCGCCTGCTGGCGGGCGTGGATGTGCTGGTGCTGACCGAAGCCGTGCCTTTGGCCGAACAGATCAGCTGGAATGACACGGTGGGCCAGATCGTGGCCTTTGGTCAGCTGGCGCGCAAGGCCAACCCGGACACGCGGCTTTATGTTTATGAAACCTGGCACAGCCTGAAATCCGGGCCATCAACGGTGATCGAAGGTGATGCGGGGGCAGGCGTGCCGTGGCGCGACCGGATTGTGGCGGATGCGCCGGTCTGGCGCGATCTGGCAGCCAAGGCCAGCGCGCAGATCGGCGGGCAGGCGGTGCAGGTGATCCCTGCAGCGCAGGCGTTGCTGGCGCTGGACAGTGCGATTGCAGCAGGCGAGGTGCCGGGGATTGAGGGCATAAAGGATCTGTTCAGCGATGATATCCACCCCAATGGCAAGGGCTGGTATTTTCTGGCGCTTGTGCATGCCGCAGCGATTTCGGGGCAGGATGTGTCAGACCTGCCGACACTGTTCACGCGCACCTGGCCAAGCCGGGATGCGATAGTCACCGAGGCGCAGGCGCGCGTGTTCCGGCGCATTGCGCAAGATGTGGTGGCCGCGCAACCACAGGCGACGCCCGTGGTCGAAGCGGCGGCAGTGGCACAAACAGAGGCAGTGGCCGAGGCCGAGGCAACCCCGGCCTTGACGCCCATCACCAACCCCAATCTTCAGATCGGGCTTGCAGGGATACATGACTGGTCTGTGCAGCAGCCCTTTCTGAACGTGATGAAAACCGCGCGCAACTGGACCGGGCATTTGCCGGGGCAATGGGGCGGGTTTGAATACGATCAGTTGCTCGCGGGCGGTTATCTGGATGATCGTGGTTGGCCGAGGTCCATCCCAACCGAGGTGACGGGCCTGTCAACGCTGATCCTGACGCATCTGCCCGAAGATGCTGGCGGCGTGGCCGGGCCTTATGAGCTGACCTATCAGGGCAAGGGCACCCTGCTGGTCGAGGGGCGCGCGCAGAATGTGGTGGCCACGCCGGGGCGCGTGACGTTTGACTTTGCGCCCGGCGAAGGCAGCGTCGTGCTGACGCTGACAGCGACAGATGCCGATGATCCCTTGCGCGATATCGTGGTGGTGCGCGCGGACCACGCGCAGGCCCTCGCGGCGGGGCAGATCTTCAACCCGGATTGGCTTGCGCGTCTGCGGGGCGTGCAGGGCATTCGTTTCATGGATTGGATGGATACCAATAATTCAACACTTTCCACGCTTGCAGACCGCCCGATGGTTGATGACTTTACATATTCGAACAATGGCGTGCCGATCGAGATCATGGTGGCACTGGCAAATGAACTGGGTGCAGACCCATGGTTCACTCTGCCGCACCTGTCGGACAACGGGTTTGTGCGCTTCTATGCAGACGTTGTGAAAGAGGGGCTGGACCCGGGAATGCAGGCTTGGGTAGAGCTGTCAAACGAAGTGTGGAACGGCCAGTTCACGCAGGCGCAATGGGCGGCGGAGCAGGCGACGGCGCGCTGGGGCGATGCGGCGGCGGGCGTGCAATACTATGCGCTGCGGGCCAGCGAAGTGGCGGATATCTGGACAGAGGTGTTCGGGCAGGAAGCCGATGCGCGGCTGGTGCGGGTGATTGCCACGCAGACAGGCTGGCTGGGGCTGGAAGAGATGATCCTGAACGCGCCGCGCGTGATTGCGGAAGGCAAACCCGCTCCCGCCACGCATTTTGATGCCTACGCGGTGACAGGCTATTTCAGCGGGCTTCTGGGCACGGAAGAGATGAGTGTGACCATAAAGGAATGGCTGGCGGAATCGGCGGGTGCGGCAAAGGATGCAGGCAGCCGGTATGATATGGCGGTGGCGCGCACGGCACAGCAGCTGCGCGACGGGTCGGTGACGGGGGCCACGGAAGACACGCTGAAAACCGTTATCACCGAGATTTTGCCCTATCAGGCCGAGGTGGCGCGCAAGGCAGGCCTGCGGCTGGTGATGTATGAAGGCGGCACGCATGTGGTGGGCTTTGGCCCGGTGGTGGAAGATGCCGAGATCACGGCCTTCTTCAACCATTTCAACTACACGCCGGAAATGGCAGCGCTTTATGGCGTGATGCTGACGGAATGGGCCAAGCTGACCGATGCGCCGTTCAACGCCTTTGTCGATGTGTATCGGCCTGACCGCTGGGGCAGCTGGGGCGCGTTGCGGCACCTGGGCGATGACAATCCGCGCTGGCAGGTGTTGGCCAAGGGATGCGCCGATTGCTAAGCATCATCATCCCGGCGTCCAATGAGGAAGGCTATATCGGCCCCTGCTTGACGGCATTGCTGGCGTCAGACGCGGTCGTAGCTGAGGTGATCGTGGTGGCCAATGGCTGCCGGGATCGCACGGCAGAGGTGGCGCGCGGATTTGCAGGCCAGATGGCCGCGCGGGGCTGGGGGTATCAGGTGCTGGACCTTGCGCAGGGGTCAAAGCCGGGGGCGCTGAACGCGGGTGATGCGGCGGCAACGGGCGCCATGCGGGCCTATGTGGATGCCGATATCATCGTGACCCCGGCGCTGCTTGCACAGCTGGTGGCGGCGCTTGCGCCTGATGCGCCGCGTTATGCCGGGGCCACGCCGCATGTGCCACGCGCGCGCAGTGCCATTACGCGGGCCTATGCGCGGTTCTGGCAAACCTTGCCCTTCGCGCAATCGGTTGCCCCCGGCTTTGGCCTGTTTGCGGTGAACGCGGCAGGCCGTGCGCGGTGGGGGCAGTTTCCGGCGATCATTTCGGATGACACATTTGTGCGGCTGCAATTTGCGCCGGACGAACGCGTGCAGGTGGTCGCCCGCTATGACTGGCCGATGATCGAAGGCTTTTCCGCGCTGACCCGCGTGCGGCGCAGGCAGGATGCAGGCATGGCCGAAATCGCCGCTGCCTATCCGCAGATTCTGGCGCGTGAGGGGAAGGCACGCATGGGTGCCGCCGGGCTGCTGGCGCGGGCCTTGCGTGACCCGGTGGGGTTTGCGGTCTATGCGGCGGTGTCTGTGGCTGTGCGGATGCAGCGCGGCGGGGCGGGCTTTACGCGGGGGCGGTAAGTTTCTGCGCGATTGCGCACAGAATCCGCGCGGGAATTGTGCTTTTCCGTGTCATGGTCACGTCCATATATCACATCATGAAAAGCGCGAGACACCCTTCGTGCAGGAGTGCGACATGACCCATATCCCCGGCCTTCACCACGTCACCGCAATTGCTGGCGATGCGCGGGCCAATGTGCAGTTTTTCACACAGGTGCTGCAGCAGCGGCTGGTCAAGAAAACCGTGAACTTTGATGCCCCGGATACCTATCACCTTTACTACGGTGATCAGCAGGGCAGCCCCGGCACGATCCTGACGTTTTTTCCTTTTGCTGGCGCGCGTGTGGGCCGGGCAGGGCCGGGCATGGCCAGTGCCTATGCCTACGCGGTGCCAAAGGCCGGGTTTGACGCGTGGGTTGACCGCGCAGGGGCCTTTGGTGATGCGCATGCGGTGACGATGCGCTTTGGCGCGCGGGTGCTGACGCTGCGCGACCCGGATGGCGCGCCGGTTGAACTGATCGCGGCGGATACGGCTGCCGAAACGATCGGGGCGTTCCACTCGGTCACGCTGTGGGAGCGCGATATTGCGCCAACGGCGCGGCTGCTGACGGATGTCTTCGGCTACGCAGAGGGCGGGCACGAGGTGGAAGGCGATGTGGAACGCCTGCGGCTGGTGGCACCGGGGAATGATGCGGCCAATATCGTTGATTTGATCCGCAAGCCGGGAGCCGCGCCTGCGCAGCCGGGGGCAGGCACGATCCACCATGTGGCGTTCCGGGCGCGCACGGAAGATGAGCAGCTGGGCTGGATTGATACGCTGGCCCGGGCCGGCCACCGCACAACGCCAGTGATCGACCGGCAGTATTTCAACGCGATCTATTTCCGCGAACCGGGCGGCGTGCTGTTCGAAATTGCGACTGACCCGCCGGGTTTTGCGGTGGATGAACCGGCCGAAACGATGGGCCAGGCACTGATGCTGCCTGCACAGCACGAACATTTGCGGGCACGGCTGGAACAAACCTTGCCAAAGCTGGAACTGGCATGATCCGCGCAGGCGCAGACGCGCGGCATGCGCGGATCGGGCTGGTGCTGGCGCATGGGCGGGGTGGCACGGCGGCAGACGTGCTGCGGCTGGTCGACATGGCCGGGCTGACCGATGTGGCAGCGATTGCACCCGAGGCGGTGGGGCAAACCTGGTGGCCGACCAGCTTTTTGGCGACGACGGCGCAAACCGGGCCTTACGTGACAGCGGCCATCGCGGCTATGCGCGCAGCGATGACGACGCTAGAGGCAGACGGCCTGCCGCGCCATCGCATCTGGTTGGGCGGGTTCAGCCAGGGGGCCTGTCTTGCGCTGGAAACCTTTGCGCGCGAAGGCACGGGGCTTGCGGGCTGCTTTGCGTTTTCGGGCGGGCTTGTGGGCACTGCTGATGCTGGGGGCGAACCGTTGACCGAGCTTTATGGCCATTTGCCGAAGCGGTTCGATTATCAGGGCCGCCGTGACGGGTCCAAGGTCTGGATTTCGGTGCATGAGCGTGACCCGCACATCCCGCTGAAACGGGCCGAAGACAGCGCAGATGTGCTGGGCGCCCAAGGGGCCGACGTGCGCCTGCACGTCTACCCCGGCGCGGGCCATGCCGTGATGGATGCTGACATTGCCGCGCTGCGTGGCGGCATCATGTCGCGGTAAGGCCTGCCAGGGGGCCGCTCTTCCCTGCCCTGCGGGCGGTCATCGCTGTGTCGCGAAGACGCCTGTAAGGGCGGATGAGCAGCTGGTTGCGATCATTCACCCAGTTTGGCGTGCAGTTCATCAAGGTCGATCTCGGCGATGGGCATCTTGTTCGCCGGATTTTCGAAATCATACTTGAAGACCTGAAAATCGCGTTTGTAGATTTCCCAGACCAGATGCATCGACAGATCATCAAAATAGTCTTCCACCGGGTGCAACCGCTTGGGCCCATGCCCTTCGCTTTCGTTGAACTTCGGGATCTTCTTCAGGTTCACCTTGTGCTTGGTCTTGATGTTGTCCAGCACCACCTGCATGCCTTCATCGAACTTTTCCGTGTAGAACACGTGGTTATATCGCCCGCCGTTCACGATGAACGTGCTGACATGGCCTGACATGGCCGACCAGTGGATGTCCGGCTCCATCGGTTTCTTGAAGCGGATCGTATCGCGTGCGAACAACAAAAACCGCCGGAAGCTGGCGATCTGGTCAAACTCGCCCTTGCCGTCATCACCGCCCACATCAATGCCGTACTTCTGCGTCAGCAGCGGCACCATGTTGCCCCGGTAGCGTTTGCCGTTGCGCTGAATGCCGCAGATCTTGTCAAAGAACGATGACAGGATGCGCGTGTAGGGGTTGCGCACACAGGTGAAGGCATAGGATTTGTGCCGCTTGACGTTGCGTTCGATCAGCGGCTGGCTCGCCTCAATCGCCCATTTGTGCATGCGGTCTGTCGCATCGTGGATATCGCCATCATAGAATTCGCCATGGTCCGAATAGAACATGATCTGGCCAATGGACGAGCAGGCGCATTTCGGCACAACCCGATACACGACGCTTTCGCTTTGCGTCATCCATGTTCCCGGAAAACCCATCTTTGCCCTGCCTCCAACGCCCTTTGGCGTGCTTTCGCGCGCTCTGACGCGCTCTTTGGCACAAAAGAACAAAGAAACTCTGTCTTTTCAATGGATGATAAAGCTATTTAGGAAACAGTGGCGGCAGAAAATGCGTGAAAGTTTCCGGAATGGCAAAGATTGCTTACATTTTGCTGTGTCACAAAGACCCCGAGGGCATTGTCGCACAGGCCAACCGGCTGACGGCTGTGGGCGATTTCGTATCAATCCACTTTGACGGGCGCGCAAAGCCCGAGGATTATGCCGCCATCCGCGCGGCACTCGCCACCAATGCCAATGTGACCTTTGCCAAGCGGCGCATCAAGTGCGGCTGGGGGGAGTGGAGCCTTGTGGAGGCAACGCTTGCAGCATTGCGCGTAGCGGTAGATGATTTTCCGCGCGCCACGCATTTCTACATGCTGTCGGGCGACTGCATGCCGATCAAGTCGGCCGAATATGCCCACCGCTTCCTTGACGGCGATGATGTGGATTACATCGAAAGTTTCGATTACTTCAATTCCGACTGGATCAAGACAGGCATCAAGGAAGAGCGCCTGATCTACCGGCACTACTTTAACGAACGCAACAACAAGACGCTGTTCTATGCGTCGATGAAGGCGCAGGAACGTCTGGGTCTGAAGCGCAAGGTTCCAGCGGACATCGCCATGCAGATCGGCAGCCAATGGTGGTGCCTGCGCCGGCGCACGGTGGAATGGCTGCTGGATTTCATTGCCAAACGCCGCGATGTGATGCGGTTCTTTCGCACGACATGGATCCCGGACGAGACGTTCTTTCAGACGCTGGTGCGCCATCTGGTGCCGGAACACGAAATCCGCGCGCGCACGCTGACGTTTCTGATGTTCACCGATTACGGCATGCCGGTGAATTTCTACAATGACCAGTATGACCTGCTGGTCAGTCAGGATTACCTGTTCGCGCGCAAGATCAGTCCGGATGCCAAGGCACTGAAGGAACGGCTGGGCGCGCTGTATGCGGCGCGTGATGCGCGGTTCCAGATTTCGAACGAAGGGCGCAGCCTGCATGCGTTTCTGACAGCACGCGGGCGCAATGGACGGCGGTTTGCGGCGCGGTTCTGGGAAACCGAGGCCAGCGTGGGGCGCGAACGCACGCTGATGATGGTGACGTGCAAGAAATGGCATGTGGCCAAACGGCTGGTTGACCGGGTGCGGCAGGTGACGAACATGCCTTGCGTGGATTACCTGTTCAACGAGGGCACGACGGAACTGCCCGATCTGGGGGGCATTCAGTCAACGCTGGAAAAACGCACGCGGCACCGCCGGGCGCTGGTGCGGATGCTGTTTGACTACTGGCAATCAGACAGTCTGGTGATCTGCATTGATCCGGCCTCGATGGACCTGATGCATGACTTCTACAATGACAAGGCGGCGGCGAAACTGCTGGAAATCGAATGCGATTTTTCGGACGAATATCTGCTGGGCCACGCGCGGCGCGTGGGCCTTGCCGGGGATCGGACGGCACAGGAAACGCTGGACAAACTGCTGCCGACCATCCGCTACGACGTGAAGTTTGAAAGCGACCGGATCAGGGATGCGGGGTTCAGGAATTTCTCACGTTTGCGGCAATCGGGGACGGTGGATGAAAACACGCTTGCCCTGACGGAATTCCTTGGTATCCCGGTGGACAAGGCGCGCGAAATTGCGGCGACCGAACATCTGTTTGTGGATTGATCCGATGCCCCATTCCTATGACCCCCAGAACATTTTCGCACGTATCCTGCGGGGCGAGATTCCGAACAAGACGGTGATGGAGACGCCGCATACGCTGGCGTTTCACGATATCGCGCCGCAAGCGCCGGTGCACGTGCTGGTGATCCCGAAGGGGGCTTACGTTACGTTTGACCATTTCGCAGCCGAGGCAAGCGAGGGCGAGATCGCAGATTTTCACCGGACCTGTGCGAAGATCACGGCGATGATGGATCTGGCAGCGGGCTACCGGGTGATTTCAAACGCGGGCGGCGATGGTGGGCAGGAAGTGCCGCATTACCATCTGCATATTCTGGGCGGGCGGGCGCTGGGGCCGATGCTGCTGCGGACCTGAAAGGGGCCGCCATCCCTTGGGGGATTGACCCCCGCGGGACGGCACTGCCGTGGAAGGGCGCCGGGCGTGGTGTTTTGTGGCAGCGTCGGGCCTTCGGCGAGGATATTTGGGCAAAGATGAAAGCAGGCGGGGTTGACTTGCGCCTTGCCAAGGGGTGTATCGGCGCGGATCATCTGTCTTGCCCGAAGGGGACGTTTATGCACGCCTATCGCAGCCATACTTGCGCCGATCTGAGAACCGCCGATGTGGGGGCCGATGTGCGCCTGTCGGGCTGGGTGCACCGGGTGCGTGACCATGGCGGGGTGCTGTTCATTGACCTGCGCGATCACTACGGGATCACGCAGGTGATTGCCGACAGTGACAGCCCGGCCTTTGCCGATCTGGACAAGGTGCGGGCGGAATGGGTGATCCGGATTGACGGGCGGGTGAAGGGGCGGGATGCGAGCCTTGTAAACCCCAAGCTGCCGACGGGCGAGATCGAGGTTTATGCGACGGGAGTGACAGTGCTGGGGGCGGCGGATGATCTGCCGATGCCGGTGTTCGGCGATGTGGAGTACCCGGAAGAAACGCGCCTGACCTACCGTTTCCTCGACCTGCGGCGTGACAAGCTGCATGCCAACATGATGCTGCGGTCAAACGTGGTGCGCTCCATGCGCAACCGCATGTGGGCGCAGGGGTTTACGGAATTCCAGACGCCGATCATTACCGCCAGCAGCCCCGAAGGCGCGCGGGATTTTCTGGTGCCAAGCCGCCTGCATCCGGGCAAGTTTTACGCCCTGCCGCAGGCGCCGCAGCAGTTCAAGCAGCTGATCATGGTGGCGGGCTTTGACCGCTATTTCCAGATTGCGCCCTGTTTCCGCGATGAAGACCCACGGGCTGACCGTTCGCCGACGGATTTCTACCAGCTTGATCTGGAGATGAGTTTCGTCACGCAGGAAGATGTGTTTGCCGCCGTGCAGCCGGTGATCCAGGGGATTTTTGAGGAATTCGGGCAGGGCAAGAAGGTATCGGCGGATTGGCCGCTGATCGCCTATCGCGACAGCCTGAAATGGTATGGGTCCGACAAGCCCGATCTACGCAACCCGATCAAGATGCAGGATGTGAGCGCGCATTTCGCAGGGTCAGGCTTTGCGATCTTTGCCAAACTGCTGGAGCAGGAGGGCAACGAAGTGCGCGCCATTCCGGCGCCCACGGGCGGCAGCCGCAAGTTTGCGGACCGGATGAATGCGTTTGCCCAAAAGGAAGGCCTGCCGGGGATGGGCTACATCATCTGGCGCGACGCCGAAGATGGGTCGGGCATGGAGGCGGCTGGCCCCGTGGCCAAGAACATCGGGCCTGAACGGGCCGAGGCCATTCGGGTGCAACTGGGGCTGAACAAGGGCGATGCCGCGTTTTTCCTGGGTGGCAAACCGGAAACCTTTGAAGCCGTGGCAGGCCGTGCGCGCAATGAGATCGGGCGCGAGTTGGGGCTGACCGAGACGGATACGTTCCGTTTCGCCTGGATCGTCGATTTCCCGATGTATGAAAAGACCGACGAAGGCGGCATTGATTTCAGCCACAACCCCTTCTCCATGCCCCAAGGCGGGATGGAGGCGCTGATGGGTGACCCCCTGCAGGTCTACGCCTATCAGTATGACCTTGCCTGCAACGGCTATGAGCTGATTTCCGGCGGCATCCGCAACCACAAGCCCGAGATCATGTTCAAGGCCTTTGAACTGGCGGGCTACCCGGCAGACGAAGTGGAAAAGCGCTTTGGCGGCATGGTCAAGGCGTTCAAATATGGCGCGCCCCCGCACGGCGGCTGTGCGGCGGGCATTGACCGGATCGTGATGCTGCTGGCCGATGAAGCGAACATCCGTGAAGTCATCATGTTCCCGATGAACCAGCGGGCGGAAGACCTGCTGATGGGCGCACCATCAGAGCCGATGCTGAAACAGCTGCGCGAGCTGAACCTGCGGGTGGTGCCGAAGGAGTGAGCCTTTACGCAGCATCCGTCCCGGTATTTCTGCACTATCTGGGGCAGATGCGGGCGATGCTGGAAAAGGGTGACCTTGCCGCGCAGATTGCCGACAGCTTTCCCGCAGGCCAGCAGTTTGCCACGGCCACCGGCTTTGCCCTGCGCACCAGCTTTCCGCTTGTCGGGCGCGCTATCCCCGAACTGCATGGCCCGACCGATGTTGCCGGGCTGACAGCGCGCATCACGGCCGCCGAGGCGGCCCTGCGCAGCCTGCGCGCGCAAGATTTTGACGGGGCCGAGACGCGCATCATCCGGCATCAGGCGGGGCAGGCCATGCTGGAACAGACAGGCAGGGATTTTCTGTATCTCTATGCCTTGCCGAATTTCTTTTTCCATCTGACCATGGGCTATGCCGCCCTGCGCGCGGCGGGTGCCGACCTTGGCAAGGCGGATTTTGATGGCTTTCACGCCTATCCGGCGGGTTTCCGCTTTTCCTGACGGCCTGCGCGCCAAGATCACCGGGCAAAAGCCCGCGTGGCACAGTTTGTTACACTTTCAACAGTGAAATCCTGCGCCATAACGCCTACCTTGGGCGCAGGGAGACGCGCATGACCAATGATCTTCACGCCTTGTCCGCCATCCGTTTCGGCACCGGCCTGCCCGCGCCCGAAGGGTCCACCACGCCAGAGGCCATGCTTGCGGCGCTGGCCGGGCCAGACCTTGCTGCCGCGCAATGGCCCGGGGTTGATGCCATGGACATACAGGCCACCTATCGCGAGGCGGCGCGTCTGCGGCGTGACGTGCGGCGTGATGCAAGCCTGCGCCCGGCCTATCAGCAGGCCACACGGGCGGCACAGGCGCAACAGACCCAAGGCATGCTGGTGCAAATGGCGCGCGGAGTGGGCACGGATCACGGGTTTCGCGAACGGCTGGTGCAGTTCTGGGCCGATCACTTTACTACCGAAGCGCGGTTCCGCCACGATGTGGGCCTGACGGCGGCCATGGTCGAACACGCCATTCGCCCGCATGTGGGCGGGCGCTTTGGTGACATGCTGGTGGCGGTAACCCTGCACCCGGCGATGCTTTTGTATCTGGATCAGGTGCAATCGGTGGGGCCGGGTTCACCGGCAGGGCAACGGCGCGGCGCAGGGTTGAACGAAAATCTGGCGCGAGAATTGCTGGAACTGCATACGCTGGGCGTGGGGGCGGGCTATGATCAGGCCGATGTGCGGCAGGCGGCCGAGCTGCTGACAGGGCTGACAGCCGACCCCGAGCAGGGCTTTTTCTTCAACCCGCGCATGGCCGAACCAGGGCCTGAAACCGTGCTCGGGCGCAGCTATGCGGGTGAAGGGCTGGAACCGGTGCTGACCCTTTTGGCCGATCTGGCGCGCCACCCTGATACCGCCCGGCATCTGGCGCGAAAACTGGCGGTGCATTTCATATCCGATACACCCGATGCGGGTTTGGTGGACGATATGGCTGCGGCCTACCTTGCCGCCGATGGTGCGCTTGCGCCGGTGTATGGCGCCATGCTGGCACATCCCACTGCCTTTGCGGCCCCCGCGCAAAAGGCGCGTCAACCCTTTGATTTCATGGTTGCCGCCATGCGTGCGCTGGAGGTGCCGCCTGCCGAAATTCTGGGCATGGCGCGGGGCGAGGCGCGCAAGCGCCTTTTGCTGCCCATGCAGGCCATGGGCCAGACATGGGGCAAGCCGGGCGGGCCTGATGGATGGGAGGAAGAGGCAAGCGCCTGGATCACGCCGCAAGGCATGGCCGCGCGCATCACATGGGCGATGTCTGCCCCTGATGATCTGGGCCGCTCACCTGATGCACGCGCCTTTGTGCAGCATGCGCTTGGCAACCGCGCATCCGAACGGCTGATCTGGGCGGTGAACGCATCTGAAAATCAGCGTGAAGGGCTGGGCCTTGTGCTTGCCTCGCCCGAATTCAACCGGAGATAAGGCCATGATGAACCGACGTTTCCTGTTGCGCAGCCTTGGTGGCATTGCCTGTTCGGCGGCGGCACACCCGTTCCTGTCAACCGTCACGCTGGCGCAATCGAACGGCGCGGCCCCTTTGGGCGATCATCGCCTGATCGTGGTTATCCTGCGGGGTGCGATGGATGGGCTGGATGCCGTGCAACCCGTGGGTGACGCCGATTTTGCGCGCCTGCGGCCCACGCTGGCCGGTGGCGGCCTTGATCTGGACGGGTTCTTTGCCCTGCACCCCGAACTGGGCGGGCTGATGCCCCTGTGGCAGACGGGGGGGCTTGGCTTTGTGCATGCAACATCAACACCTTACCGTGACAAGCGCAGCCATTTCGACGGGCAGGATCTGCTTGAGGCAGGCACGGGCATGGACGTACCCTTGGGGGCGCTGCGCGATGGCTGGCTGAACCGGATGCTGCAGGCGGTGCCGGGCCTCAGCGCGGAAACGGCCTATGCCGTTGGGCGCGAGGCGCAGCCGATGCTGGATGGCCCGGCAGATGCGCGGCTGTGGACGCCGGATGTGACGCTGGACCTGTCGGCGCAAAGCCGTTTGCTGCTGGAACATGTCTATCACGACGATGACCTGTTCCGCGAAGCGGCAACCGAGGCGATGGAACTGGCGGCGATGGGCATGCCAGAGGATGGCATGGCCGAGGGTGGCAATGCCCGCCTTGCCGATATTGACACATTGGTCGATTTCGCCAGCGCGCGGCTGTTGGCTGAAACGCGGATTGCGGCGTTTTCGCTGTCGGGCTGGGATACGCACCGGCGGCAACGCGCGGCGATCCCGAATTCCTTCCGCCGCCTGCAACATCTGATCCTGCAATTGCAGGCGGGCCTTGGCGCGGATGTCTGGGGCAAGACGGTGCTGCTGGCCATGACGGAATTTGGCCGCACCGTGGCCGAGAACGGATCGGCGGGCACGGACCATGGCACGGGCGGGGTGATGCTGGTGGCGGGAGGGGCTGTGCGCGGGCAGCGGGTGATGGGGCAATGGCCGGGCCTGGCCGAGGCCAACCTCTACGACCGGCGCGATCTGATGCCAACCTCGGACGTGCGCGCCTGGGCCGCATGGGCGATGCGCGGCATGTTCGGCTTTGACCGGGCGCTGCTTGAAGGAACGGTTTTTCCGGGGCTGCAGATGGGCGACGATCCGGGTCTGCTGCTTTAGGCGGCAACCGCGCCGCCCGAATCTTGCGGGACTTCTGCCAAAAGGACAATGCGCCTTTCAAGGTATGGCGTCAGCCATTCTGTTCAAAGCAGGCCTCACTGGTGCTGCGTATCCGGTCGCGCAGCAGATGCGACAGTGCGGCCATTTCCGCCCCTTCGCCCACGGCGGTGGCGGCGGCGGCCAGCACGTCATCTGACGTGCTACGGGCTACACCGGTCAGAAAGGCCGCAAGATAAGCCCGTGCATGGGCATCGCCATCGCCGGCGGCAAGGGTCGCGGCACGCTTCAGATCATCGCACAGTGACATCATGTCAGGCGCAATCCGGGCTTGGTCCTGCACGGGTGCCGCCCGCCGTTCAGGCAGATGGCGCAAGATCAAGGTCTGGAACGCAGCAAGGCTGGCAATGGGCTTTTCGAAAAAGCCATCTGCCCCCGCCGCCAGCGCTGCCGCCCGACCATCAGGGTCACCCGACGTGCCCAGAATCAGCCCGACGCGCGGTTTGCGCAGGGCCATGCTGTAAATCAACGCTTCACCCCGGCCATCGGGCAGACCCAGATCAATGATCACCACATCCGGCCGGTACAGCGCCAGATGTGCCTCGGCCCCGCGCAGACTGTCAGCCCGGCGCAACCGCGCGCCCGACCGTTGGCACAGCAGACGCAGTGCATCGGATGAAAACCGGCTGTCCTCCACTGCCAGCAGGGTCAGCCCCTGCAGGGGCAAAGGGCTACCCGGCGCTATCAGGGCAGGATCGGCGGGGTCAATGATGGGCATGCTGGCTGCCTTTCAAGCGGGAAGGATCACCTGCAGGTTGCACGCATGACCGCTAACAAAGAATGAAAGACGACACATTTTCTGCGCCCTTCGCCCGGCATCTGCGCGCGCCCCCTTGTCTGGCACGCAGCCGACACCCATAACCCAAGGCAGACCAAAGGCAGGGGGGCCATGCGATGATCGGGCGTTTGAACCATGTGGCGATTGCCGTGCCGGACCTTGAGGCGGCCGCCGCGCAATACCGTGGCACGCTGGGCGCCAAGGTGGGTGCACCGCAGGCCGAGCCTGACCATGGCGTCACCGTGATCTTCATCGAACTGCCAAATACCAAGATCGAGCTTTTGCATCCTTTGGGCGAAGCCTCGCCCATTCAGGGCTTTCTGGACAAGAACCCGTCGGGCGGCATTCACCATATCTGCTACGAAGTGGATGATATTCTGGCCGCGCGTGACCATCTGAAGGCATCGGGCGCGCGCGTTCTGGGCACAGGCGAGCCAAAGATCGGCGCGCATGGCAAGCCCGTGCTGTTCCTGCACCCCAAGGATTTCAACGGCTGTCTGGTGGAACTGGAGCAGGCATGAGCATTACAGGCGCCATCGTCGTTTATGCCGTGACATGGTTCATGGTGTTCTTCATCGTGCTGCCCTTGCGGTTCAAACCACAGGTGGACACGGGCCATGTGGTGCCGGGCACACCGAAATCTGCGCCCGCTGAAGAAAACGTGGGCCGCAGTGCCAAGATCACCACGGTCGTGGCAACCGTGGTCTGGGCCATGATCTGCGGGATCATCCTGTCAGGCTGGATCGGCATCCGCGATTTTGATTTCATGGGGCGCATGCCGCCCGAGGAAACGCAGCCCTAGCCTTGCCGGACCAGCCGGTGAAAGAGGTGCGTAAAGGTTGCCGCGCCCAGCACCGGGACCAGCAGATTGACCAGCGGAATGGATAGCGGTGCCGCCATCAGAATCCCCGCGAGCCAGACCCTGCCGCCATTGGCACGGCGCAAGGCACGGGCCTGATCCCGTGGCAAGC
Source organism: Pseudomonadota bacterium (assembly GCA_046049665.1). GTDB lineage: Bacteria > Pseudomonadota > Alphaproteobacteria > Rhodobacterales > Rhodobacteraceae > JAAFHS01. Next base: position 19,878 of record JBJOQW010000098.1, read on the forward strand.
GACGCTCGGCAGCCAGCGAGAAATACTCGCGCCCCAGAAGATAACCGTTGACGACCCAGAACAGCACGGGAGCCAGCGGTCCGGCAAAGAAATAGCCGATGAGCGCCAGCAGGTTCAGAAACACGACAAGCCCAAAGAAATTCAGGCTGCCGATGATGGTATCGGCCAGCGGCAGAGGGCGGGCCGGGGGCAGGGCGGGATAGTGGCGGTCCTCCACGGCCTGCGCGACAGTATCAAGAAAAAGGCCGGAAAAGGCGGCAGCGACCGGCACCATCAGGAAAACCGACAGCACGAGCATCAGCAAAACCGCCCCTATTCCCACCAGCGCATCTATATTCCCAAGCGGCCCAATGAACCAGATGCTGACCGTGTCAGGCGCAAGCCCTTGGAGCATCAAAACGGCAGCAGCCGAAATGCCCATCAGCAAGGCGATAGTCAGCGCAAGGCCAAGCGCAGTCACCTTCAGGAACCGCGCATCGCCCATCTGTGACAGGGCTGCCATGAAGCAGGACCAGATCACGCGCTGATCCACTGCGTCAGGCGCGCCACATCGGGGCGCGGGCGGTCGGGCGCATCCGGTGCGGGGGTGGCGATGTGGATGATGCCTGCCACCGTTTCATGCGCCGCCGTGCCGAAAGCGGCGGCGGTAAACACAGGATCATGCGCAGGCCAGCCCGACAGCCAGCAGGCGCCCCAGCCGGATGCTTCGGCCGCATTGACAATGTTCATGCACAAGGCACCGGCCGACAGCACCTGTTCGGCCAGCGGCACCTTGTCGGATGGCTTGGGTGATGAAATCACCACCACCGCAAGCAAGCCCAGATCATACTGCCCGCGCGCCTTGCCGGTCTTTTCGGCATCAGCGCCAATGGCCTGCGCATGATCGGCGGCCAACTGGGCAAGACGCGCAAAGGCATCTTGCCCGATCACCACAAAGCGCCAGGGTTCAAGCTTGCCATGGTCGGGCACGCGCGCTGCCATGGTCAGAATATCGGTCAGTTGCGCGGGCGTGGGCACTGGCAGCGAAAACAGCTTGGCCGGGCGCGACCGGCGGTTGGCCAGAAACTGCAAGGCTGCGGGGTTGGGCTGCGGCATGGGGACCTCTGGTTGGTGGGCCTTAGGTGCGGGATGGGGCGGGCCGGGTCAAGGGTGATTTCGCGGCGGGAAAACCCCGGTCAGAAACGGCCTCAGGGGCCGGTCTTCATGCCTGTGCGCAAGGCTGGTGCTGCGAACCTTGAACGGGGCCGCCGTCCCTTCGGGCATTGAGCCCTCAGGAACGGCACTGCCGTGGAACAATGCCCGGCGGCTGCGCAGGCTGTCATGTCCAGTGGTACCACCTTCAGATGTCTGTCCACGGCAGTGCCGTCATTGAGGGCTCAATGCCCGAAAGGACGGCGGCCCCTTGCAGCATCATGCCTCCGCCTTGCTAAGGCTTTTGCGTCAGCCGATAGCTGCCCTCTGGCAGATCCAGCGCTGCTGCCAGATCAGCCACCTGCGCCATCGACAGCGTCAGGCGCACCGGCTCGCCCGATAACGGGTCCAGTTGCTCAAGCGTGATACAATCTTCGAACGCGGCAATCGTGACATCTTCCTGCAGATGTCCCGGCCCCTCGTCTATCAGGGTGATCACGGTCGTGTCGAATTCATGCTCGATGGTAAACATGTAGCGACCCTAGGCCGGGCGGAGGTTCGCCTCAAGCTGAAATCAGCGTGAACAGGGCTGGCATGTGGCGATGGATTTGCTAGGTCATGGCTGTGCCTGCAACCGGAGTGCGCCATGAAACCAGCCTTGTTCCTGTGCGCCGTCCTTGCCATTGCCGCCTGCGTTCCCGTGGCCGCGCCCACTGGCCCCACCCCCGTTTTGGAAAAGGCACCAGCCGGACGCACGCCCCCGCCCGGCCCGGTTTTTGCGACCTCACCCCAGCAGGCCGTCAGCACCTTTGTCGCTGTCGTTGAACAGGTTGAACCCGTGGCCGAGGCGATGTGCCGTCAGCGCGCGGCCTTTGGCGTGAACTGCGATTTGCAGATCGTTGTTGACAGCCGCGCAGGCTCGCCGCCTAACGCCTTTCAGACCGTTGATGCGCGTGGGCGGCCCGTGGTCGGCTTTACGCTTGCCTTGATTGCCGACGCCCGCAATGCCGATGAAATCGCCTTTGTCATGGGGCACGAGGCCGCGCACCATATTGCAGGCCATATCCCCAAACGCGAAGAAACGGCCCTTGCCGGGGCCCTTGTGGCCGGTGTTCTGGCGCAGGCCTCCGGGGCCGACCTTGACGCCATCCGCGCGGCACAGGATCTGGGTGCCGAGGTCGGCGCGCGCAGCTATTCGCGCGAGTTTGAGCTCGAGGCCGATGCCCTGGGTGCCGAAATCGCCTTTCGGGCGGGATATGACCCTGTCAGAGGGTCGGGGTTCTTTGACCGCCTGCCTGATCCCGGCGACCGCTTTCTGGGCAGCCACCCCCCCAATTCCCAACGCAAGGAACTGGTCCGCAGTGTCACAGCACGCCTGCAGGCCGGAGGTTGATCCAGATCAAGGTGCGCCGGGCCGTCGCCATGCCATGTTGTCCGCGGTATCAGCGGAGGATTGCACATGCTGGGCTACGCAGACGCACCCGAGGCCTGGGGCCGCGCGCAACGCATGGCACAGGCAAGGCGCCTTAATCTGGCGGCTGCCGTTGTGGACGGCTGGCTGAACCGGTCTGAACTGGGCGAACTGGTTGATCAATGCCGCACCTGCCTGAAAGGCGTTCAGTGCAATGCCTGGGTGTCAGATCACCGCTTTGCCCCGGCAGTTCCGGCCTTTTGCGCCAACAAACCCCTGATCGAGGCTTTGGCCCCCTAAGGCAACGCCCCCCAACCAACGCCCTTGGCCTGTGGCCCTGGCCTCGCTAACATCTGCACTGTCAGGGGCAGGGTGGTGGCACGATGAATTGGCTGATGCAGGAAATGCGCCGGTTCGGCAATACGGCGCGTTGGTCATGGCAGGGTGTGCGCAGCGCTTGGCTGCGCGAGAAATCCTTTCGCCAATGGAGCCTTGTCAACATCCTGTCCGCCATCCTTGCATTTTCCATCGCCCTGACACCGGGCGAACGCGCGCTGATCCTGTCGCTGGGGCTGCTGGTGCTGGTGATGGAACTGGTCAACACCGCCATCGAGGAAACCGTTGATTACATATCCGAGGCCCAGGACCCCCGCGCAGGCCGCGCCAAGGATGCCGGCTCCGCGGCAGTGGCGATCAGCGCAATCGCAGGTGGCGTTGCCTGGCTTGTGATCCTGCTGGGCTAACCCAAACCATTGCAATGACGCGCGAATCATGCCTACTGGCGCGGTTGGTTTTTGTCCGGGATGATTGGTTTTGTTAACGCTCAGCAACCTCCAGATGGCCGCAGGGCAGCCGCAATGGCTGGCGGACCGCGACGCGCGGATTGCAGATTACCTTTCCGCCCAATACCCTGACATCAGCCCTGCACCCGAACCGCTTCTTGCCCCTGTCGCACAGGCCCGCCGCTTTGCCACCGACCTGGGCTTTGTCCAAGATCAGCATGTGCAAGACGTGGTCGAGGCCTGCTTTCTGTTTGGCCCGGCCATTGGCACGCATGCCATTTTCCAAAAGATCATCCGGCAGCCCCTGTGGAGCAGCGCCGACAAGGCCAATGCCATCTGGCACATGGTCATATTGCCCCGCCGCAAGGAGCTTGGCTGATGCAAGATGCCCCCGCCCGCAGCAACGCAGCCGCCCCCACAGGTTCCTGCCCCACCGATTGCAAGGAAGCCATGGCACTGGCCAATCGCGAGGTCGATGCCGCCAAACGCATCGCCGACCCCGTCAAGCGCAACGCCGCCATCACCAAATCCTATCGCGATCTTGCCAAAGCGGCCCCCAATAATCACTGGGTGCGTCTGGCAGGCTATGTGTCTACCCAAGGTGGCTGCGCGATGAAAAAGTTCTACGCGTCCGAGACATGGACGGGCGTGGCCGCACAAAGCGTGGGCCGCGCGATTGTTAACCCTGAAGATGCACTTGATACGCTCAAGGATGCCAACACCACGATCTTTGCTTCGGTCTATCCGCCCAACAAGTTCATGCAAACCTGCGGCTATCGCAAGCTGAAGGAATGTGTCGACAAGGGCGAAGTATCCGTTGACCCAAAGCTGATGGCCGCCTTTGCCAAGATGGATGCCGGGCAATATCAGACAGCAGCCGACATGATTGCACAGCACGAACAGGTTGATGTCGTCCAACCCGTGTACGAACGCCACAAGGACACGTTTGATGATATGATGACCGCCGAAGCCATCATGCCCGGCGATCAGACGTCAATCCCCGTGTCCTACAGCTGTGACGGCGGCAAGCAGGTCTCGCTTGGCGATCTGGAACTGCAAAGCCCGACAGACCGCGTGAAATACTACAAAAAGCTGATGGATGAAATGAAGCGCATCGAAGGCATCCGGTGAAACGCTGGCTTGGCCTTGGAATTGTTGCGTGTCTGGCCAGTCTGGCCATCTGGAGTATCCTGCCCATGTCCACCCCCGACCGTCCGATCATCACCGTCAAGACCCGTGTCCTTGGCAGCTTTCTTGCCTTCTTCCGTGACAACGGCCTGGCAGAATACGAAGCGCGCTACCGCCAACTTGCCAAGGACCCTGCGGATTCAGAGGGTGATCCGATCTATCTTGTGGCGCGTGCGAGTGCTGATTTTGCCACCGATCCCGGCGGGGTGATCGTGCAGTACGATCACCCTGCTTGCCCACTGTCGCTGCCCGCTGGCCGTCAGGTCCTGTTCTCGCCCGAGGCAGGATTTGTCACCGAGATCGAGGCCATCTTTCCGCTGGAACCACTGACATGGAATGACATGCAGGCGGCGGTGACAGCGCAGGTGGCAGCACTTGATACCGCAGGCTGGCGTCGCAGTACGGGCTATTTCACATCACAAAAGCAGGTCAAGCCCATCCTTGATCCGCTGGATTTTCAAGACAAGACCGGCCCGAAATGGGCCGATGTCGGCTATTGGGAACAATGTGACAGCCCGTGGATCAAGGCCTATCTGCAGGTGCGCCATTACAACTCTTCCAGCCCCGGCAGCTTTACGCCGCCTGCCGCCCTGTCAGAACCGTTGAACCCACTGGCTGAAGACCGCTTCCTGCTGTTGCTGCGTGTGTCGGTCGAACCCGAAAGCCCGCTGGCCAAGGATCTTGATGAACTTGCCCAACGCCGCAGGCTGGCCATCAATGGTGACCCCATGGCCCGCATCGGGGCCGAGGTCTGGCTGGATGATCCCGACTGGCGGCCTGCCGGATGGGCAGGGCAAGTGATCAGGTAAGGGTATTGGCCCAAGGCCTGTTCGGAATGGCAGCATGGCAATTCCAAGGCCCAACCCATCAGGCCTTGCCACGCCGAATCCCGTGGGTCTTTGTTGCGTTCCTGTCGATCCATTTCAGGGCGTTCCGCAGGTATTTGCCACATCGCGGCGATAGATGCGCCAGCGCCTCTGATTCCGGAATGCCACGCATGCGTAAAAACAACCCAAGCGCATGGGCCCGCGTGGGCTGGCGCATGTAACCCTGCCAGCCAAGACGTTCCGCGGCCTCCATCTGAAACAGGCCAAAGCCCATGGTGATGCAATGAAGGTCGGTCGCCATTTCTTCGGTTTCTTCCCCACCGGGGGGCAGTTCATGAATGCCATGCAGGACATGGTGCATCACTTCATGCGACAGGGTTCCGATCAGAACCACAGGGGCGTCGATCTGTTCCCGGTCATACCGGATCAAGGCCCCGTTCCCGTCTTGTTCCCAGGTGCCGCCGATTGACATGAGATTTTCGTGGCTGTGCCTGAACCGTGCGTCGATCTGTTCTAGCGGCAAAACGTTTATCCGCGCCTCAGGGATCCCCAGAATGGACTGGATGTCCTTGGCCAGCCGCAAAACAAAATCCGGGGATTTTGACGAAGGCGCAGAAAAGTAGGTGCGTGACAGCGTCACCAACGGTGTGCGATCTGTCAGCAAACCGTGGCGGATTGCCCAATCAAAGTTGTCTTCGATCCACCCAATCGTTTCAGCTGACAGGTCATAACCCCGGCTGAATGGCCACATAGCTCATCCTTTGACCGTTACTGCAGGTGTGCCCCACAAATCATATTCGCCCGCCTCATCCACCGTGACCTGCACAATATCCCCCGGCACCATCCCCTCAAAGCCTTCGTCAATGAACAGGTTGCCGTCAATTTCCGGCGCATCCGCCATCGTGCGGCAGGTCGCCCCTTCATCGTCCACTTCGTCCACGATCACGGAGATCACTTTTCCAACTTTGGCCGCAAGTTTTGCTGCCGAAATTGCCTGCGATTTTTCCATAAAGCGATCGTAGCGGTCCTGCTTTACCTCTGGCGCCACATGATCCGGCAGCGCGTTCGACCGCGCGCCCTTGACGTTCTCGTACTGAAAGCACCCCACCCGGTCCAGCTGCGCCTCATCCAGCCAGTCCAGCAGCGTCTGGAACTCCGCCTCGGTCTCACCCGGATAGCCCACGATAAAGGTGCTGCGCAGCGTGATATCCGGGCAGGTGGCACGCCATGCCGCAATCTCATCCAGCGTCCGCGCCGCCGCCGCTGGCCGCGCCATCCGCCGCAGCACGTCGGGGTGGGCATGCTGAAACGGGATGTCCAGATAGGGCAGGATCAGGCCATCCGCCATCAGCGGGATCAGGTCACGCACATGCGGATATGGATAGACATAATGCAAGCGCACCCAGGCCCCAAGGCTGCCCAGATCGCGCGCAAGGTCGGTGATATGCGCCCGGTGGCCCTTGTCCGTGGCATGCTTCAGGTCCAGCCCATAGGCACTGGTGTCCTGCGAAATCACCAGCAACTCTTTCACCCCCGCTGCCACCAGCCGCTCTGCTTCGCGGATCACCGCATGCGCCGGGCGGCTTTGCAAAAGGCCCCGCATATCCGGGATGATGCAGAACTTGCACTTGTGATTGCAGCCTTCCGAAATCTTCAGATAGCTGTAATGGCGCGGCGTCAGCGTCACGCCACTGGCGGGCAACAGGTCAATGAACGGATCGGGCGCCGGTGGCACCGCCGCATGCACCGCGTCCAGCACTGCCTCGTACTGATGCGGGCCTGTCACCGCCAGCACCTTCGGGTGCGCCCCCGTGATGTATTCCGGCTCCGCCCCAAGGCAGCCCGTCACGATCACCCGGCCGTTTTCAGCCAAAGCCTCACCAATCGCCGACAGACTTTCTGCCTTGGCACTGTCCAGAAAACCGCAGGTATTCACGATCACCGCATCCGCCCCCGCGTAATCGGGGCTGATCGCATAGCCTTCCGCCCGCAGCCGCGTCAGGATACGTTCGCTGTCGACCAGCGCCTTGGGGCAGCCAAGGCTGACCATGCCGATGGTGGGCTGTCCTTCGCGGCGTGCGTCGGGCACGGTCGCGCGGGCAAGATCGGGGCGGAGGTTGGGCGGGTTTTGTGACATGGGGCCGCATATACGCGCAGGCGCAGCTTTGGGAAAGGGGCAAGCCGCCTGCACTGCTGCGCCCAAGAATTTTCAGAAAATTCTTGGCAAAATTCTTCAAAAGAATTTTGTGGCCCGCCCTTGATGGCCCTTCACGCAACCTTGCCTTTCCCCTTGGGCCTGCCTGCGCTAATCTGATGCAAAACAAGAAACCCCAAGAGGCCCCCATGATCCGCGCAGCCATTACACTTCTTGCCCTTAGCGCCGCCCCCGCCCATGCCTATCTTGCCCAGAACGATCTGCGCGTGCAGGGGCAGGGTGGCCGGTTCGAGGTGCTGGCCAGCCCCGGCATGGGCCCGTCACGCGCCTGGTGTGCGGCGGGCGATTATGCCGTTGTTATCCTTGGCCTGCCCGGCACCACGCCGCTGTGGCGCGTATCAGAACCGCCGCGCAAGCCGCGTGAGGGTATTGTCTTCAGCCTGTCGCCTGACGGTGCGGCCAGCACGTCCGGGCTGATCCAGTTCGGTGACACTGATGCCAGCCTGACGGCGGGTGCGGCACGCAACCTGTGCTGGAACGATCAGGACCGGAGCGACGACGACTGAAGGATCAGTCTTCCAGCACGAAAGTCACCATCATGTTGACCTGCCATGTCACGATCTGATTGTCCCTGACAGCCACCTTGTGCTCTTTCACCCAGGCACCTGACACGCCGCGCAGCGTTTCGGTCGCGCGTGCTATGCCGCGCGCCACGGCATCTTCAAAGCTTTTGGTCGAGGTGGCGGAAATCTCGGTCACGCGGGCAACTGACATGGGAATTCTCCTGAACTGCTGATTGACGCATGCACCTTCACACGCCCGCAGGCCCCGCCCCAAGCGCGGAATGGCGCATCGGCCAAACCCTGCCGCTAGGGTGTAAACCCAAGCCCCCACATCGCCCCCCTGAGTCCGCGCAGCCACACATCGGGCGCTATATGCAGTGGTCGGTGCAAGGCTCTGGTCAAATGCTTTGGTCACGCCCTATAGTCAGCTTTGACGGGGGATCATAACCCCCGCATGATGAGGCAGGCAAAAACAACAAGCAAGGAGGGGGCCAATGCGCTGCCCATTCTGCGGCAATATTGATACCCAGGTGAAGGATTCGCGTCCGGCTGAAGACCACGTTGCCATCCGGCGGCGGCGGTTCTGTCCGGCCTGTGGCGGGCGGTTCACCACCTATGAACGCGTGCAGTTGCGCGATCTGATCGTGGTCAAATCCAGCGGCAAGCGTGAGGATTTTGATCGTACGAAACTGGAACGGTCGATCCGCATCGCCATGCAGAAGCGTCCGATTGACCCAGAGCGTATTGATCAGATGATCAGCGGCATCGTGCGGCGGCTGGAAAGCCTTGGTGATACCGATATCTCGTCCAAGATCATTGGTGAGATCGTCATGGAAAGCCTCGCACGCATCGACACGGTGGCCTATGTGCGCTTTGCCAGTGTGTACAAGAACTTCCAGGCGGCGGATGACTTTGACCGCTTCGTCAGTGAACTGCGCCCAAGCGCATCCACGGAAGAGTGAGCGATACTGAACACATGACCCACGCCCTCGGCCTTGCGGCACGGGGGCTTGGGGCCGTTTGGCCGAACCCTGCGGTGGGATGCGTGATCGTGAAGGATGGGCGCGTGCTGGGGCGTGGGGTCACGCAACCGGGCGGGCGGCCGCATGCTGAACGCGTGGCGCTGGCGCAGGCAGGTGAGGCGGCGCGCGGCGCGACGGCCTATGTGACGCTGGAGCCTTGTGCGCATCACGGCCAGACCGCGCCCTGTGCGGAAGCGTTGATTGCAGCGGGCGTGGCGCGCGTGGTGACGGCGATGACAGACCCTGATCCGCGCGTCAGTGGCCGGGGGCATGCAATGCTGCGGGCGGCCGGGATTGCGGTTGTTGAAGGGGTCTGTGGGGCCCAGGCGCGGGTGGCGAACGCGGGGTTTGTCAAACGCGTGACGCAAGGCCTGCCGTTTGTGACGCTGAAGCTGGCAACCAGTTTTGACGGGCGCACGGCGCTGGCCGATGGGTCAAGCCGCTGGATCACCGGGCCTGATGCGCGGCGGATGGTGCATGCGATGCGCCTGCGCCATGACGCGGTGCTGGTGGGGGCGGGAACGGCCATTGCAGATGACCCGGAACTGACGGTGCGGGGCATGGGTGATGTGCGCCAACCAGTGCGCGTGGTGATGGACCGGGGCCTGCGTGTGCCCAGTACGGGTCGGCTGGGGCAGACGGCGCGCGATGTGCCGGTGTGGATGCTGCATGCAGATGGGGCGGTGCCGGGCGATTGGGCGGGTACGGGGGCCACGCTGATTGCCGCAGGCGGCCTTTCGGCACGCGAAGGGCTGGCGGCGCTGGCCGCACGCGGCATCACGCGCGTGTTCTGCGAAGGCGGGGCCAGGCTGGCCGCCAGCCTTCTGGCTGATGATCTGGTGGATGACGTGGTGATGTTCACCGCAGGAATCGCCATTGGCGGCGCAGGATTCGCCGCCGTTGCCCCCCTGCCGCCCGTTCCACTGGCTGAAACAATCCGTTTTTCCCTGTCATCGGTGTTTCAAACCGGTGCCGATGCCGTGACGGTCTGGTCGCGCAATCCGGACTGAAACCCGTCAAATTCACTGCATTCCGGCAAAACTGACGCTGGGAAAGTTTCAGTGCATTTTTGCACATATGCATGGCATTGAGATCATCTTTTAGCGATTTTCACACATTATCACGCCCGCGTGAATGAAGCGTGACGGGGCGTGACGCCAAAGCCCCAAAAACCCCTGATTTCAGCAACAGTTGTTACAACGCCGGTCCGCAACACCGTTTCAAGGCGCACAGGCCATCACCTTTGCGCGATCCGGCGTGATGGGTCGAGGGGTTTTTATCCAGCGATTTCAGGGCGATATTGGCTTCATCGAAACGGCAATGACGCCGGATCCGACAAACAACCGAAACCAAACCAAAGGAACACATCATGAAAAAGATCGTCCTCGCCTCCATCATCGCCCTGTCCGCTGGCACAGCAGCTTTCGCCACCGGCGGTGTCTCGAACGCCATCGCGGTTGAAGTGAACCGCCTGGTTCCCGGCGCTGACCTGTCGAACCTGACCGTCAGCCAGGCAAGCCGTCTGTCGACGCTGTTCTCCAAGGCTGAAAACCTGCGTTCGGGCGAAAACCCGGTGGGCCAGATCCAGGTGATCCTCGGCGCACAATAAGCCTGTCACAGCTCCCTGTGAAACGGCTTGAACGGGCGGGTGCAGCGATGCACCCGCCTTTTTCACATCACCAATGCCCGGTTGACGGCATCGAAACCCATGGCTCCACCGGCGTCAGCGCCTCGCCAATCTGCAGCAACTCGACGCTGATGTTATCCGGCGACCGTACGAATGCCATGCGCCCATCGCGTGGCGGGCGGTTGATCACCACGCCATTCGCCTGCAGATGCGCGCAAGTGGCGTGAATGTCTGACACGCCATAGGCCAGATGCCCGAAATGGCGGCTGTCCGACGGCAGCCCCTCATCCCCATCCCAATTGTAGGTCAGTTCCACCGGGCAATCCGGCTGTCCGGGCGGCGCCATGAAGACCAGCGTAAACCGCCCGCCTTCATTGTCATAGCGCCGCGTCTCCTCCAGCCCCAAGAGCTTGTAAAACGCAATCGACGCATCAAGATCTTTGACGCGCACCATGGTGTGCAGATAACGGATGGTCATGGGATACTCCTTTGTCTGTTTCGCAAACTAGAAAGACCGCCGCGCATTGCCAGATCCCGTAGTTCAGAAGCTGGATTTTATCCCGAGGTTCACACCAACGGCCTGACTGTCGTGTAGCGCCGAATTTGAGCGGTTCCGCGTTGCGTTGACCTCTAACACTGGTGAAAAACCAAAATATTCAATCTGACTGAAGGTGATCTGCACCTTTCCCGTCACTTTTGTATCTTCGCGCCCGCCAGCCACATAGTTTGAATCTTCAAACACCCGTTGTTCCAGCGTCAGTGCCGCCGCAAGGCCTAGTCCTGCTACTGGTTCTGATTTCTGCCAACTTAGCGCCAGCGAAACTGCTTCATTTTGCACTTCGACTGAGCGCGCGGCAACATCTGTCCAGCCCAGCCGAACCGCCATGCTATCCGCCCCCACGGCAAACCGAACTCCTGCACTAACTTCGACCCGATCGGATGATTGCAGAGGGCGATCAATGCGTGTCACACGATCTACCGCAAACCCAAAATTCAAGTCTATTCCAGGTTTCATTGCGTGTGTCACCTCGGCCCCAAACTGCAAATAGTCTGAAAGGTTTTCACCGCCGTACCAATTGTGCCCAAACGTTCCGTTTAGGCTTAATGCCGTGCGCCCATCGGCATCCAAGACACGCCGGTGTGAAATGCCTGCCTCAAGCGTTGTCAGCGTGAAATCAGATGCGCGCGTATCCGGCGCATCTTCCTTGGCTTCTGATGACAACGTCACGGCCTGAACACTCGCGCCAAAGTTCAACATGGTCTGCCGGTTTGGCGCGGTGGGTGATAGCCGATAGGTGGCGTCAAAGCCAAAGCCTAGCTGCACGCCAGAAAGGGCCCGACTTTCAGGTGGGATTTCGAAAAAGATCGGCAGACCCGGCAGTGCAAGCGTTTCCTGGCGACTGCCGTTGTTAACATTTGACGAAGGCGCTACACTAAGATCAAGCACAAATCGCCATGGATTACGCGATTGCACATAACCGAAATCGCGGCGTGCAATGGCATAGGCACGTTCGTTGGGTGCATGGTTTGCTGCGCGACGCAGCCATAATTCCGCACTTGTGCGTCGTCCCGCACTTGATTGCGCCGCAGCCATCGCCATTGCCGCCCCAAAGCGTGCGGGAGCCGTGTCTGCCGCTATCCATGCCGCCCGCGCCGCTTCAATAGCCGCCGGATAATCCCCCAGCGCCCGCAGTGCCTGCGCGCGGATGGTCAGTGCCGACGCGTCCGCCTGATCGCGCAAAAGCAACGCGTCTGTGATCTCAAGGGCATCTTCAGCAAATCCGCTTTGCATTGCAGCAAAAGCAAGCTCGCGCATTGCTGCCGGGTCCAACACCACGGTTTCCGCAACGGCCAAACGTGGCATGGCACACAACAATATAACCGCTGCCAACCAGATTGATCGGTACAACATCAGGGGCGATACAGAATGAAGCCACCTGTTTCGCGGAAGCTCGCACTACCGTTCGTTCCCGGTACATCACCTTCAACCACTACCACCCCGACGAATTCGCCGGCGTTGATGGTCGATGTGTCGGAAATGATCGCGTAATATTTGCCAACTTCCAGATCGCGGACCTCATTTCCGTCAAAGTAGCGGCTATCGGCATCGCCCGCCACTTCACCGTTGCGGCTGATCAAGCCAGGACCAACCTTGAAGGTAATAACTGGCAAAGAGGTCAGGTTTGCCGCTGCCGGATTGACTTCGGCGATGTCCGCATTCAACGCGGTCAGGAAATCTGATGTCACGTCATTGCCTGCCAGATCTCGGATCACACGGTTGTAAATGCGTCCCCTTATCCCATCACCCACCAGACCGTCACTGTCGTTAAAGTCATCAAAGTCGATAGTGGCTTCCATATCGGCTTCTGCGTATTGCAGACCGCTCACGCCGTTGAAATCACGAAGTCCTGCATAGCGCCCTGTGAAATATGCATCCCCTGACGCAGGCAGTGTGACTGGACCGCTGCGTTCATAGACAAAGCCACCAAAGCCGTATCCGGTGTAAGACCCAGTGCGTACAATCGCAAACCGCGTTGCAGGCTGACCGTTGACCAGCGATGTTGATCGACCCTGCACCGCGCGGTAAACAAACTGGTTGATAAGCGCCCCGGTTACACTGTCGGGCGCCGTCGCATCCGCCTCGTAAACCTCGTATGGCCCAAGGCTCGCCACCACATCGTCGCGTGCGTAAACGTTATCGCCGTCGAACGCCAGGCCATCGACTGAAAACGTATCTGCCGCCTGGTCGTAGACAAAGCCTTCTGCATAGCCATTGCCATTTGCTTCGCTGCGCTCTTCGACCCGCGTGATATTGCCACGTGCGGTTGCGTTCGGCGTGCCGTCTACGCCTTCTGGCCCGTCGCCGTCGTCATCCCGATCGATCGTGAAAGGATTTCCCCCGCATCCCGCCAGCACAATCGCCGCCACCAGCGCCAGTTTCATCGGTTTCATGCCTGCCCACCCGTACTTTTCTTAACTTTGCCAAGATTTGCCTGACCCCACCCCCGAAGTCAAAGCCAAATCGCCAAGTTATCCACAGATCCCGCACCTGTCACACGCCTGCATCATCGCTTGATCCAGCGGTTTCGCCGCCCCCATCTACCAGATATAGTTGCCCCCGACTCAACCCCGGAGGGCCCCATGCCGCTGACACCTGAACAGCTTGCCGAAATTGACGCCCAGCGTGCCACCCCCCGCACCACCCTGCGCGCCACCTCACCCGGCATGGAGGCCCATCTTTACCGCGCCCACCCCGTCCTTGACCACGGCTTCATCCGCGTCATCGACTACATGGGTGACGACAGCGCCATCGTCCAGGCCGCCCGCGTGTCTTACGGCGCCGGCACCAAGCACGTCCAGAATGACGAAGGCCTTATCCGCTACCTCATGCGCCACTGGCACTCCACCCCGTTCGAGATGTGCGAGATCAAGCTCCACGTCAAACTCCCCGTCTTCGTCGCCCGCCAGTGGATCCGCCACCGTACCGCCAACGTCAACGAATACTCCGCCCGCTACTCCATCCTGGACCGTGAGTTCTACATCCCCGAACCCTCACACCTTGCCGCCCAAAGCACCGTCAACAACCAGGGCCGCGGTGAGGTGCTGCAGGGCGAAGAGGCCGCCCGCGTCCTTGAAATGCTCAAGCGTGACGCCAACACCGCCTATGACCATTACGAGGCCATGCTCTCCCAAGACGGCCAGCAGGGCCTTGCCCGCGAACTTGCCCGCATGAACCTGCCCGCCAATATCTATACCCAATGGTACTGGAAGGTTGACCTGCACAACCTCTTCCACTTCCTCCGCCTGCGCGCCGACCCCCACGCCCAATACGAAATCCGCGTCTACGCCGAGGCCATCGCCGCCTGTGTCAAGGACTGGCTCCCCTTGGCCTATGCCGCGTTCGAGGATTACCGCATGGGCGGCGTCACACTCTCGTCAAAGGCGATTGACTGCGTCAAACGTATGCTTAAGGGTGAGGTGGTGACGCAGGAAACCTCCGGCATGAGCAAGGGCGAGTGGCGGGAGTTTGAGGGGGTTTTGGGGTGAGCACGATCGTTTTTGCTAAGAAGTTTCGAGGATTTGAGGAAATTGCAGTCGACCTGAAT
>JBJOQW010000099.1:0-21947 GCA_046049665.1 Pseudomonadota bacterium
CGCGCAAGGCGGTGTGGCGCTGCCGATATGACCCATGATCTGACGGGAAAGCGCGCGCTTGTCACCGGTGGCAGCCGGGGTATCGGTGCGGCCGTGGTGCTGGCCTTTGTGGCAGCGGGGGTGCGGGTCACCTATACCGCCCGCAGGTCAGGCGGGCCCTTGGGCCTTGGCATCACGCCCGTGATTGCGGATGTGGCCGATCATGTGGCGATGGCCGCGATCATGGCCCAAGGCTATGATATCGTGGTGAATAACGCAGGCATCATCGGCCCGATTGGCCGGATGGATGCGGTTGATCCCATCGCATGGGGCCGGAACATCGACATCAACCTTGTGGGTGCTTATGGCGTCATCCACGGGGCTATCCGCGCCAATGCGGCCTGCACCATCATCAACCTGTCATCCGGTGCCGCCCGCCGCCCGCTGGAAGGGTGGAGCGCCTATTGCGCCGGAAAGGCGGGCCTTGCCATGCTGACCCGCGCTGCGCACGAAGAATTTGGCCCGCACGGCCTGCGCATCTTTGGCTTTGCACCGGGCGTTGTGGATACCGACATGCAAGGCGAAATTCGCGCAAGCGGGCTGAACCCCGTCAGCCAGTTGCCGCGCGAAAGCCTGGCATCAGTGGATGACCCTGCACGCGGCATCCTTTGGCTGTGCCATGCAGATGCCGACCGCTATCTGGGTCAGGAAGTGGATGTGCGTGACCCGGAATTTCGCAGCGCCGCTGGGCTGAGCTGACCCCCCTTCCGGTTTGCTGCCTGCCTGTTTAGGGTGGCGCAAACCTGAATTGGGGGAATGGCGATGAAATTCTTGCGATATGGCCCACGCGGCGCGGAAAAGCCGGGCGTTCTGGATGCGGCTGGTCAGCTGCGCGATCTGTCAGGCGTGGTGCCTGAACTGTCGGGCGATGTGCTGACACGGCTGGATCAATTGGCCATCAACCCCGAAACGCTGCCCTTGGTGCCCGGCAATCCGCGGATCGGTGCTTGCGTGGCGGGCACAGGAAAATTCATCTGCATCGGGCTGAACTATGCTGATCATGCTGCAGAAAGTGGTCTGCAGGTACCGCCCGAACCCGTGATCTTCATGAAGGCCACCAGCGCCATTTGCGGGCCAAATGACCCGATCCTTCTGCCGCGCGGTTCAGAAAAGACGGACTGGGAGGTGGAGCTTGGCGTGGTCATCGGCAAGCCTGCGAAATATGTGGATGAGGCCAGCGCACTGGATCATGTTGCAGGCTATTGCGTGATCAATGACGTGTCGGAACGGGCGTTTCAGACCGAACGTTCAGGCCAATGGACCAAGGGCAAAAGCTGCGACAACTTCGGCCAGATCGGCCCGTGGCTGGTGACGCCGGATGAGGTGCCCGATCCGCAGAACCTGCCGATGTGGCTGAAGGTCGGCGATCAGATGATGCAGGACGGGTCAACCAAGACCATGGTTTATGGCGTGGCACATGTGATTGCCTACCTGTCGCAGTTCTTTACGCTGAATCCCGGCGATATCATTTCCACGGGCACGCCGCCCGGTGTTGGCATGGGCATGAAGCCACCGCGCTATTTGCGGGAAGGCGAGGTGGTTTCCCTTGGCATTGCGGGCCTCGGTGAACAGCGCCAGACGGTTGAGCAGGGCTGATTTTCCAGGGATGCGCTCATCAAGCGTGACCGCTTTCTTCGCTGGGTCACACGAAGAAAGCCATAAGGCTTGATGAGTGGCACCGTGCATCATTGCAACCGTGACCCATCACCTAGTCAAGCGCGATCTGAACCCGGTCGCCCTCGACCCTCACAGGATAGGTTTTCAGGTTCACGCAGACAGGCACGCCCTTTGCCTCACCCGTGCGGTAATCGAAACGCCCGTTATGCTTTGGGCATTCGATGATGTGGTCCATCACCAAGCCACCTGCCAGCTTGACATGCTCATGCGTGCACAGGCCATCGGTCGCATAGAATTGGTCATCCGGTGACCGGTAGATGGCATAGTGGTGCCCGTCATGATCCCACGGCATGACATCTTCGTCGTCAATTTCATCTGTGGGACAGACGTCAATCCATGTGGGCATGGCGGAACCCTTTCCAATAGTCCTGATCGTGATAGGCAGGCGGGGCAGGGGCGTCAACGCGCCTTTTCAGGAAAGGGCCGGAGGGATGGAACAGTTGCAGGCGCGGGGCATTGCCGTTGATTTTCAGGCGCGCGGCGGCGTGATTGCAGCCCTGCGGGTGCTGGACGGGGGCCATGTGATTGCGCCACTGCACCGCGCGCCATGGGCTGCGGATGAGGTGCCGCAAACCGCCCCGCCGCATCAACGCTGGCTTGCGGGTGATTTCTTCTGCGCGCCTTTTGGCGATGCGACGGCTGATGCCGCGCCCTTGCACGGCTGGACGGCGAACGCTGATTGGGACGGGGCGCAAGGGCAATACCACCTGACGCAGCCAGTGCTGGGGGCGACGGTGACCAAGCATCTGATGCTGCAGGATGGCCACCCCTTCATCTATCAGCGCCATGTCTTTGCGGGCGGCGCGGGCAGCCTGCCTGTGGCAAATCACGCCATGGTCAGCCTGCCGCAAGGCGGGCGGATCAGCACAAGTGCCCTGCGCTGGTGCGAAACCCCCGCCTCTGCGCCCGAAACCACGCTGTCGCGCGGGCGGTCCGTCTTGGCCTACCCTGCCCGCGCCGAAATGCAGGCCTTTCCAACGGCTGATGGCGGCAAGGTTGATCTTGGCCAATACCCCCTTGACCAAGCGCATGAAGATTTCGTCATCGCCCTTGCCCAGCCCGGCACGACCTTTGGCTGGACAGCCGTTGCAAGGCCTTCGGGCGATCTGTTCCTGTCCCTGCGCCGCGCTGACAAGCTGCCCCTGACCATGTTCTGGCATTCCAACGGCGGGCGGCATTACGCCCCGTGGTCATCACGCCACAGGGGTGTTCTGGGCGTGGAAGAGGGGGTTGGGCTGGCTCTTCTTGGCTTGTCCACCCATGAAGAACCCAATTCGCTTGCAACAGCCCACCAACCCACCGCGCTGCATCTGGGCGGCACGCAAGAGGTGCGCCACATCATTGGGGCCATCCACTGGCCCACGGGCGAAGCCGTGACCAGCATCACGCCAGACGGTGGCAGCCTGCACATCACCGGCGCCGCAGGCGCGCGCCGCAGCATTCCGTTTGACGACACATTCCTGCTTTAGGGCGTTGTCGTATGCATCGGTGACCCTGTGGTGATCACCCCGCCATGGTTGGTCAGTGACCCCAGATAGGCCACGCCCAGCCCATCGGCCGTGTGCGTGAATGACGCCAGCACGATCGACGCGCCGCACGCCGTCATATCGCCCATCCGCGCAATCGGCAGGCCATCTGCCGTGTGCAGCGGGCTACCCTTTACAATCATGTTCGGCCCGCAAATCGGGCAGACATGCACATCTGTCACGCGTGCGATTGGCAGCATTTTTTGATCCTTTCGCTCATGGTGGTGGGCATGGTTCAACCAGCGGTGCTTCGTCTTTGGCGGCCAAGGCAAGCGAGGCGGCCTGCCCCGGTGTTGGTATCGTCATCGACGTTTTGCCGTTCAGGTCAATCTTGATGCCATTCACCTTGACCCCACTTGCCGAGATCGAGATAGACCCCCCAGGGCCTTGCAACACAATTTCGTTCATGACGCTGAATACCAGTTTCTTGGCATCAAGGGTCAGCGTGCCTCCCACCTGAATGATCTTGTCACCACCAACGGTTTCTTCGGCGTTTGCCCCGATGGTCAGAAAATGGCTGGCAGCCACTTCGGTAGACAGGTTCGCGCCGATCGTTTCCTGCAGATTGGCGGTATAGTTTTCAAGCTGGCTACCACCCACTGTATGTTCCACATTCGCCCCGACAGTCGTTTGCAGCATGGCCCCGATATTGACCTGCGCATTTGTACCGATGTTCGTGATCTGGTTGGAACCGATGTTGATGACCTGATCCTTGCCAACTGTCAGCATCTGATCAACACCAACCGTGGTCGTTTCAACCACGCCGACATTGCTGTTACGGTTCAACTCGACCACGGTGTCATGATTGCGTTGGGCATGTATGAAAATGCGTTCGCGCCCGACCTGATCTTCAAAGCTGATCTCGTTAAAGCCGCCGCCCTGATGGGTCTTCGATTTGAAAACGGACATCGTCTTGTTTTGAGGCAACGCATAGGGTGGCATGGAACGCGCATTGTAAACGCAACCCGTAACCAAGGGCTGGTCAGGATCGCCCTCAAGAAACTCGACCACCACTTCCATTCCGATCCGGGGGATGACCATGCCCCCCCAACCTTGCCCCGCCCAGTTCTGGCTGACGCGGCAGCGCATGGAAAAGGCGTTGGCCAGATCCCAATGAAATTTCACGAGGATGCGCCCGTATTCGTCGCAGTCGATTTCGCCTTCACCTACTACAGCGGCAGTCTGTGGCCCCATCACCAGGGCTGGTGGTGTCTTGCGCAGCGGCACAAGGGGGGCCTCCTTGGGGGCAAAAAGGTAGTGTCCGACGAATGATGCCTTGTCGCCTTTGGAACCGCCCGTGCCATAGGAATCAGACGCATAGCGGTGTTGCGCCTGAAGGCAGAGGAATTGGCCATTCGCCTCGCCAGGCAAGGCATCGCCTGTCAGTTCAACCAGCATACCGGCTGACAGGCTGGCCACGTCACCCACCGCCCGGTGCACCCTGTCTTGACTGCGTTCCTGATCAACACGTAACGACACAACCTTTTTGCCCTGCGACTGCACAAGATAGTCACCCGGATAATCAAAACTCTCGATGTCGCCCTGTGCATAGGTGGCATCACCCGTGCGGTCTACCTCCATGACGGCGCGCGGCATCTTGAAGTTGTAATCCGTCAGCCGCACCGCCCCCGTGGTCAGGTTGCGCTGCGGCGCCCATTGCCAGAATCGTTCCTCATCCGTGACGCTGTCACCAGTGTCGCCGTAATAGGGCCGCTTGCCACCCGGGATATCGTCATGTTCATCGGTGCTATCGGTCAGGACCATGGTGTGGTCGCCGTCTGCATGGGCAAAATGGTAGCTGATCCCGAAGCGTTCCATCAAGCGGCTGGCAAAGGCCAGATCGCTTTCACGGTACTGAACAGTGTATTCTAGGTCCGGATAGGTATTGGACAACCGGTTCAGCAAGGCCGGGCTGCCAAGACCCGAATAGGGCTGAAACAGCTCGGTCAGGATTTCAACCACGGACTTGTTGTGAAAAATCCGCTGGTTGCGCCGTTTGCCAGCCAGCCAGAACCATGGCCGCAATGTCAGGTTGTAGCGGATACCGGTTTCACCCGGGCCTGCCCATTCAACGTCAGTGACAATCCCGTCAAAGTAGCGTGTGCCATCTGCGCGCGTCACAAGGCTGACGCAGGCATGAGTCCCGATCAGATCACCCAATGATATGTCCGGATCGGTCGACAAGGCCTCGACCCGATAACAGAACAGATCATTCATGTAGTCGGTGCCCTCAAACCGCAAAAGCACCAGTACGTTTTCACCAAGAACTGTAGACAACTGGCCAAGCCTGTTGGCCTGTTTGAAGATATTGCTCAAAATCTTATCCCCCTTGGGGTCAATCAATGTAAAATAGCTTATCGTGAAGCGGACCTTTCGCAAAATGGAATCTGCGGCCCGGCCTTGACCATTTGGTGCAGGCAAGACATTGAAACGCGCAGCAAGGCAGGGAAAAGCAGATCATGAAGTTGCTGGTCGGATTGGGCAATCCGGGTACCAAGTATCAGATGAATCGACATAATATTGGCTTCATGGCCGTTGATCGAATTGCCTCTGATCACGGCTTTGGGGCATGGAAAAAAGGTTTTCACGGCCTTATGTCCGAAGGCCGGCTGGGCAATGAACGTGTGCTGTTGCTGAAACCCGAAACCTTCATGAATCTGTCGGGCCAGTCCGTGCAGGCTGCTGTGGCATTTCACAAGATCGCATTGGCTGATGTTGTTGTTTTTCATGACGAACTTGATCTCGCGCCCGGAAAGATTCGCCTGAAACAGGGCGGCGGGCATGCCGGGCACAATGGCCTGCGCTCGATCACTGGCCATCTTGGCGAAGCCTATGGCCGCGTGCGCCTTGGCATTGGCCACCCCGGACACAAAGATCTGGTCGCGCACTATGTGTTGCAGGATTTTGCCAAATCAGAGCAGGTCTGGCTGGATGAACTGCTGCGCGGGATATCGGATGGTGCTGTGGCGCTGGCAGCCGGCGATGGGGCAAAGTTTGCTAACGCCGTCGCATTGCGCGTGTCTCCCCCAAGGTCAGGCACAGGCAAAGCCGTGGATGCCCGCACGCAGGCCACACCCACACCGCTGCCTGACCCCGTGGCCATGCCCGATGAACCTGCGCCTGTTGCGCCAGATACCCGCACCCCAATGCAGCGCCTGCTTGACAAGTTTCGCTAAAATCTTGTGGCAGCGGTGCCACGGATATCAGGCTGATCGCCCCTGACAATCGCGGCCACGATGCGCGCGGTCACAGGGGCCAATGTTACCCCGATATGGCCATGGCCAAAGGCGTAAATCACCTCCGCCCCACCGGATGACGGTCCGATCACAGGCACACTGTCGGGCAAGCTGGGCCGAAAGCCCATCCAGCTGCGTTTGGGTGCGCCCAGATCGGGAAAAATCGCCCGCGCACCGGATTCGAGCCGGGCCAGCCGGTGCAGTGACAGAGGGGCTTTCAACCCGC
Source organism: Pseudomonadota bacterium (assembly GCA_046049665.1). GTDB lineage: Bacteria > Pseudomonadota > Alphaproteobacteria > Rhodobacterales > Rhodobacteraceae > JAAFHS01. The sequence goes on from JBJOQW010000099.1 coordinate 6,705, forward strand.
CCAGTTCAACCGTGCCCGCCACGCGCAGGCGGCCCTCCATCGGGCACAGATAGAAGCCGCGGCTGGTGGGGCAGGCGGGGCGCGTCAGCTGTGGCGCGTCCATGTCCCATTCCAGATGATAGCCGCGCTCGGTGTCCAGCGGCACCCTGTCCCCCGCCATCCGCGCCAAAGCGCGGGAATGCGCCCCGGCCGCAATGATCACCCGCTGCACGGTGATGTTCGGCCCGGTCAGATACACGCCTTGCGGGGTGCGCTCCAGCCCTGTCACGCTGGCACGAATATGCTCTACCCCCGGTGCCAGATATGCCGCCAACGCCGCCATCACTGCTCCCGGATCGGTCAGCGTGATGGCACCCGGAAAGAACGCCGCCCCCGCCATCGGCGGCAAATGGGGTTCCAGCTGATGCAGTTCATCGGCGCTGATCAGCTCTACCGTGACCCCAAGCTTGCGGCGCATGGCCATGTCCGCCTCGGCCGCGCGAAAAGCAGCTGCCGCTTCATAGAGGTACAGACAGCCGTTCTGCCGCATCAGGTGCAGCGCGCCGATATCGCGCATCAGCTCCTGCCACATCGGCCCCGCACCCGCCAGAAGACCGGCAATCGTCTTGGCATTCTGCGCCGCAGCCGCTGGCAGGCTTTGCCGCGCAAACCGCGCAAGCCACGGGATCAGCCCCGGCAAAGCCGCGCGCCGGATGGCTAGTGGCGAGTTCCGGTCAAACAGCAAGGACGGCAGGTTGCGCAGCACATCCGGCGTGCCCACCGGCATGACGGCGTAATCCGCAATGGTGCCCGCATTGCCATAACTCGCGCCCGAGCCGGGATCGGCGGGGTCAACCAGCACAACCTCGTGCCCTGCCTCGGACAGTGCCTTGGCAATGCACAGACCGACCACGCCCGCCCCGACGATGGCGATGTTGACCTGCAGGGTCATCGGCCCGGAACTGAAAATTTTAGTACTAAAATTTTCAGACCCCGCCAGCCGTCACATACAGGCATCAAACAATGCCCGCAGGTTCTGCAGCGTCAGCGGCACCGGGTTGCCGCCGCAGGACGGATCCTCCAGCGCCATCGCCGCCAGCTCATCCAGCCTGTCCGCCTTGACCCCCATCTCCGTCAGATTTGCCGGTATCCCCAGCGTGCTGCGCAGGTTCATGACCGATGTGCGGAACCCGTCAAACCCGCCTGTAATGCCCAGATAGGCCGCCGCCTTGTCCAGACGCGCTTCGATCACGGGTCGGTTGAAATCCAGCACCATCGGCATCACCACAGCATTCGTCGTGCCATGATGCGTGCCGTAAACCGCACCCACCGGATGGCTGAGGCTGTGAATTGCCCCCAACCCCTTCTGGAACGCCACAGCACCCATGGCCGCAGCACTCATCATATGCGCCCGCGCTTCCAGGTCATTCGGGTTGGCATAGGCCACCGCCAGATTTTCAAACACCAGCCGCATACCCTCCAGTGCAATGCCCTGGCTCATCGGGTGGTAGAACGGGCTGCAATAGGCCTCAAGGCAATGCGCCAGCGCGTCCATCCCCGTGCCTGCCGTGATGAAACGCGGCATGCCCACCGTCAACGCCGGGTCGCAGATCGTGACTGCTGGCATCAGTTTCGGGTGGAAGATGATCTTTTTCTTGTGCGTGACCGAATTGGTCAGCACCCCCGCACGCCCCACCTCTGACCCCGTGCCAGCCGTTGTCGGAACCGCGATGATCGGCGCGATCTTGGCCGCGTCCGCCCGCGTGTACCAATCGTCGATGTCCTCCAGATCCCAGACGCTCAGATCGGCCCGCTGATGCGCCATCAGCGCAATCATCTTGCCAAGGTCAAGCGCCGAGCCCCCGCCAAAGCAGATCACCCCATCATGCCCACCCGCCAGATAGACGGCAATGCCAGCCGCCATGTTGCCTTCATGCGGGTTCGGGTCGACGTCGGAAAACACTGCGCGGCCCATGCCCGCACTGTCCAGCACATCCAGCGCCGCCGCCGTGATCGGCAGGCTGGCAAGCGCCTTGTCGGTTACCAGCAAGGGCTTTTTCAGCCCGATGCTGGCCGCATGTTCGGCCAGTTCAGCAATGCGCCCCACGCCGAATTTGATGGCGGTGGGATAGCTCCAGTTACGGTTGGGAACAGAATGCTGCATGTCAGACTTTCTTCAGATGATAAGATTTTGGCCGGGTGACGGAATGGAACCCAAGGTATGACAGTGACGTTCCCCGACCGGTGTCCTTGACCCCTGTCCAAGTCAAAGCCGGGTCCAGATAATCCGCGCGGTTCATGAAGACGGTCCCCGTTTCCACCTGCGCACCAAGGGCGGCAGCTGTATCATAATCCTCGGTCCAGATGCTGGCCGTCAGGCCATAAGGGCTGTCATTCATCAGGCGCAGGGCTTCGGCGTCGTCTTTCACCTTCATGATGCCCACAACCGGGCCGAAGGATTCCTCCATCATCACCCGCATGGAATGATCGATATTCACCAGGATCTGCGGCGCAAGGTAGGCCCCGCCGTCATCAGCAAAGTTCTTCGGGTCCAGCAGGGCCTTCGCCCCTGCAGCAACTGCCTCGGCCGTCTGGTCGCGTACCGTTTGCGCAAAGCGGCGGTGCGCCATTGGGCCAAGGGTGGTGGATGCGTCAAACGGGTTGCCCAGTTTCAGCTGCCCGACCCAGGCCACGGATTTTTCAACGAAACTGTCGAACAGGCTTTCGTGCACGTAAATCCGTTCAATGCCGCAGCAGCATTGCCCCGCATTGTACATCGCCCCGTCCATCAGCACGTCCACGGCCAGATCAAGGTTCGCGTCAGCCCGCACATAGCCCGGGTCCTTGCCGCCAAGTTCCAGACCCAAAGGCGTGAAGGTGCCTGCCGCCGCGCGCTCAATTGCCTGACCCCCGCCAACTGATCCAGTGAAGTTCACAAAGCCAAAGCTGCGCTGCCCGATCAGGCGTTCGGTCGTGGCATGGTCCAGCACTACGTTCTGGAACACATCTTCCGGCACGCCCGCCGCGTGGAAGGCTTCGGCCAGACGTTCGCCCACCAGCAGTGTCTGGCTGGCATGTTTCAACACCACCGTGTTGCCCGCAATCAGCGCAGGCACCAGTGTGTTGATGGTGGTCAGGTAGGGGTAATTCCATGGGGCAATGATGAACACCACGCCCACAGGTTCGCGCGCAAGGTAGCGGCGGAATTTATCACTGTCTTGGACCATTTCAGGCGCAAGCGTCTTGGCTGCGATGCTTGCCATATACTCGGTGCGGGCATTCACCCCGCCGAATTCACCGCCATAGCGCGTGGGGCGGCCCATCTGCCAGGCGATTTCTTCCACGACCACGGCAGACATGGTGTTCAGCTTGGCGACGCCTGCCTTTACCAGTGTGATGCGGTCCTCCAGACTGCGTGCCGCCCAAGCCTTTTGCGCAGCCTTGGCGCGTGCGACAACGGCGTTTGCGGCATCGGCAGTCAGTGGCATGCGGGTGGCATAAACGCTGCCATCAACGGGAGAGATCAGTTCAATCGGTTTCATATCAGCCCTCGTAGGGTGCGCTAAAGCGCACCGTTTCCTTAAAGGAAGGTGCGCTTTAGCGCACCCTACACCCTCACATTACGCCCGTTCCAGCAACCGCTCGCGTTCAAAATCGGTGACCACACGGTCGGTTTCCGAAATCTCCCACTGGGCTGCGTGGTGATAGTGATCAATCACATCATCCCCGAACGCCCCACGCAGCATGGCCGATCCGTTCATCAGTGCCGCCGCCTCGCGCAGGTTATGCGGGATTTCGCGGATGCCGCTGGCCGAATACATATCGCCCTTCATTTCCGGCTCCAGCTCCAGCTTGCGTTCGATCCCATCCAGACCCGCCGCAAGCAAGGCCGCACAAGCCAGATAGGGGTTCACATCGCTGCCCGGTATCCGGCATTCCACCCTGATCGCCCGGCTTTCCGTGCCGCAAACCCGGAAGCCTGCCGTGCGGTTATCGGCACTCCACACCGCCTTGGTTGGCGCGAACATGCCAATCGTAAAGCGTTTGTAGCTGTTCACATAGGGCGCCAGAAACGCCGTGATATCGCGCGCATGGGCCAGTTGCCCCGCCATGTAATGCCGCATCAGCCCCGACATGCCATATTCTGCGTCCTTGTCCATGAACGCAGGCTTGCCATCCAAGCTCCACAGGCTTTGGTGGATATGGCTGGAAGACCCAGCCTTGCGGTGGTCGTACTTGGCCATGAAGGTCACCGACCGCCCCTTGGTCCAGGCAATTTCCTTGACGCCGTTCTTGACGATCACATGGTTGTCCGCTGTATCCACTGCATCGGAATAGCGGTAGTTCACCTCTTCCTGCCCTGCGTCCGCTTCGCCCTTCGAATTCTCGATCGGGATGCCCGCGCCATACAGCCCGTTGCGCACCGCCCGCATCACATCTTCTTCCTTTGTCGTTTGGAAGATGTGGTAATCTTCATTGTAGGCGCTGATGGGTTTCAGCGACAAAAGCCCCCCATCCCGCAGATTTTCGTAAGAGTTCTCAAACAGGTAAAACTCCAGCTCTGTCGCCATCATCGGCGCAAAGCCCATGGCCTTGGCCCGTTCGACCTGCCGCTTCAGCACATTCCTTGGCGCATGCGCTACCGGGTGATGGTGGTGATCCAGCGTATCGCCCAAAACCAGCGCCGTGCCCGGCAACCATGGAATACGCCGCAGCGTCGCCATGTCGGGTTTCAGCACATAGTCGCCATAGCCGCTTTCCCAGTTGCTGGACTTGTAGCCCTGCACCGTCGTCATCTCCATGTCGACAGCCAGCAGGTAGTTGCAGCAATGCGTTTCTTCCCAGCCGCCATCCACAAAGAACTGCGCCAGAAAGCGCTTGCCCATAAGGCGGCCCTGCATGTCAATCCCGGCCACCACGACCGTATCAATCTCGCCGCGCGCAACCGCCGCCTTCAATTCGTCAAATGTCATATTTCCCGGCATGAGAGTGCCTTTTCGGTTCGTGTTCAGAATACGCCCAAGCGTTGGCGGGCTGCGGAAGACCAGAGCGCAAAGGTCAGCGGCGCCCGACGGCCCCGCCAAATTCTGGTTTTCGTGTCTCAAACGGTGCCAGATGGCCCGTTTGCCCACATGCGTTGATCCCCGGCTTGTGCCTATGTTGCTGCATGTCTTGTCCTTGGTCGCATCAGCTGCGGCCCTGTTCCTTATTGCTGTGTTAGCGGCATTGCCAAACGTTGCAAAGGGGGGCCATGTGGGGCAGGGGCCGCCTCAGGCCCCCGCCCATCGCAGTTAAAGGCAGGTGTATGGTGTGCCGGACTTTGATATGATCGCGTTGTAATCCTTGAAGATCTGCACCACTTTTGCCGACCGTTCGGATTGCTGGGCGATTTCATCCCAGAACACCAGCGCCGCATCCTCGACTTCTTTCCATTCAGCCGCCGGGATCGATGTCAGTTCCAGCTTGTCACCTGTTGCACGCAGCTTTGCCTCGCCACCCCAGTACCACTGGTTGCGGTAGTGATGGCCCGCTTCAATCGCATTGCGCACAATCGCCTTCAGATGGTCAGGCAGTTCGGCCCATTTTGCCTCGTTGACATAGAATGACCCGATCCACGCCCCCGAGATGTTGTTGGTCGTGATGTAATTGGTCACATCGGCCCAGCCCACGGTGTAATCTTCGGTGATGCCAGACCATGCCATCCCGTCCAACTCTCCCGTCTGGACCGCCACTTCCGCATCGGCATAAGGAATGGAAACCGGCACCACGCCAAACTGTGAAAGGAAGCGCCCTGCCGTCGGGAAGGTGTACAGCTTTTTGCCCGAAAGGTCGGCCACCGACCGGATCGGATCACGCGTGTTAAAGTTGCAAGGGTCCTGTCCTGCTGCGGAAAGCCAGACAACGCCACCCGCTTCGGCATAGGCTTCTTCCCAGATCTGGCGCAGGCCGTATTGTTCGAACAGCACAGGCACATCAAGGGCATGCTTTGTGGCCATCGGGAAATAGCCGCCGAACACGGCGATATCCACCGGGGCGGCCATGCTGTCATCATCGGAATGCACGGCATCAATCGTGCCTGCCTGTAAGGCGCGGAACAGCTCGCCCGTTGGCACCAACTGATCGGCATAGAACAGCTCGATCTCCAGTTCACCTTTTGCTGCCGCGTTGATGGCGTCAATCACCGGCTTGGTCACGAATTCGCCAAGGATGGATCCGGCATAGGTCTGAAACCGCCACTTTATTGCCGTCTGCGCCCGCAACGTGGCGGGGGCCGCCAAACTTGCTGCGCCTGCAAGGGCACCAGCGCTTAGGAACTTTCTTCTGGTCGTCATCGTCAAGCCTCCGTGTTGAAGTGGTTCAAGTCACCGTGTGGAGCGTTCTTTGCGCCCCTTTCGTATCGTTACTTCGTGTAAACCTGTTCAGGCAGCCAAAGCGCAATCTGGGGGAATGCCATCACCAGCACCAGCGCAAGGATCATGACCCCGACAAATGGCACCACCGACCAGTAGATATCCTTGATGCTGATTTCAGGGGGGGCCATGGCCCGCATCAAGAATAGATTATAGCCAAAGGGCGGGGTCAGGTAGGCAATCTGGCAGGTGATCGTATACAGCACGCCGTACCAGATCAGATCAAAGCCCAGTACGCCCACCAGCGGCACATAAAGCGGGGCCACAATCACCAGCATGGCCGTATCATCCAGAAACATGCCCATGATCAGATAGGACAGTTGCATCATGATCAGGATTTCCCATGGCCCCAACCCCATCTGACCCACGAAAAAGCCCTCGATCGCCTTAACGGCACCAAGCCCGTCAAACACTGCCCCAAAGGAAAGCGCTGCAAGGATGATCCACATGAACATGCAGCTGACCAGCAGTGTTGATTTGGTGCAGCGCTCCATCAGGGCCCAGGTCAGGCGGCGCTTCCAGGCTGCTGCTGCTACAGCCGCCAGTGCCCCTACCACTGATGCCTCAACAAGGCTCGTGTAGCCCAAAACGAACGGGCCCATCATGATGACAAAGATCATAAAGGGCAGCGCCCCCGCACCCAGCAGACGATATTTCTCGGCCTGGCCTGCCTCAAGCTCGGCCCCTTGCAGGACAGGGCCAAGGTCCGGGTTCAACCTGCAGCGCAGCCAGATGTAGATGATGAACATCGCCGCCATCATCAGGCCCGGAAACACGCCCGCCAACCACAGCTGCCCCACGGGCTGCCGCGCGATCATGGCATAAAGTACCAGCACCACAGACGGAGGGATCAGAATACCCAATGATGATCCCGCCTGAATGACACCGGTGATCATCAGCTTGTTGTAGTTGCGCTTCAGAAGTTCCGGCAGGGCAATGGTCGCGCCAATTGCCATGCCTGCCACGGACAGACCGTTCATCGCCGAAATCAGGACCATCAGCAGGATCGTGCCAATGGCAAGCCCACCCGGCACAGGCCCGAACCAGACATGAAACATGCGATACAGATCTTCGGCCAAACGACTTTCAGACAGGACATACCCCATGAACACGAACATCGGCAGCGTCAGCAGCGGATACCATTTCATCAGGGTGATCGTGGCCGAAAAGCCCATGTTCTGCCCTGCGGTGCCCCACAGCATCAGCGCCGAAACCGTGGCGACAAAACCGATCACACCAAACACGCGCTGGCCTGTCAGCATCATCAGCAGCATCGTGCTGAACATCATGACAGCGATCATTTCATAAGACATCAGACTGCCACTCCGCGAACGGTTGCGATATCGCGGATCAGGCAGGATGTGGCCTGCAGGATCATCAGCACAAAGCCTACACACATCACCAGCTTGACTGGCCAAAGATAGGGCCGAAACGACGTTGGCGCGCGTTCCATGAACCCGGTTTTCGCCCAGGGAATGTCAAACGGAAGCCATCCCACATCGATCGGCGCGTACTTCAGCCCCAGTGAATAAATCGTGCTGTCCACTGCCCCCCAAAGCATGACGCACAGATAAAAGATCAGCGCCAGAACGGTGAAACTGTCCCAAAGGGCCTTCTTGCGCGGTGACCAATCGGCATAAAGCAGATCCATCCGTACATGCGCGCCTTCCTGCATCGAGTACGGGCCACCCAGAATGTAATAGCCCACCATCACGAACTGCGCGACCTCGAGCGTCCAAAGCGAAGGTGTACCTGCCAGTTTCGATATCGAGGACCACAGCAGGATCGCCATTAGAACGTACAAAAGGTACATGGCAAACCGACCAACGCCACGATTAAGCCGGTCTACCGCCCGCATGTATGTCAGCAGAAAACCGGGCATTACGGCCTACCTACGACAGGTCTGCGCCCGTGCTTTCTTGTCATCTTGTTGTCAGGCACGGCGTTTTGATCCCCATCAGGTTGAAAGGTTGCCGTCCGCAATGCTGGCTTGTCAAGCCGCAGCCGCTTGATCGCCGTTCAATTCATCGCCTGATTGTGTTGGGGCCTGCGACTGCCGCCTTTTGCAGCCTTGCGCCCGCCACGGCGTTCATCACCACCGCAACCAGCAGGATTGCCCCACCCACAAAGGTGCCAAGCGATGCCGTTTCTTTCAACACAAGCCAAACCCAAAGCGGCGCCAGCATCACCTCGATCAAAGACATCAGCGTGGCCTCTGCCGCAGGCAAGACCCGCGCGCCCAGCGTGAACAGGATCATCCCGATTGCCAGAACGACCGCACCCAGCAGCAAGGCAATGGTCGTATCCTGCCAGCTGATCACGGGGCTTTGCCCCTGAACGGTCAGGATTATTCCTGCCACCACCATGCTGAAAATCCCTCCCAGCAGCGCAATTGGTGTCGCATCCGCCAGCCGCCCCAAGCGCAGCGCCACGGCAAAACCGCCAAAGCCCGCCGCCGACAGGATCGCCGCCAGATTGCCGGACAGCGCCCCTACCGCCAGCCCCTCGCGCACCATGATGAACATGCCGACCACCGCCAGCGCCATGGCCGCCCATGTCATTGGCCTCACTGCCTCGCGCAGCAAAAGCCAGCCCAGCAGCGCCGCCACAAAGGGCGAGGCCGTGAACAGGAATACCGCATTGGCCACAGTGGTTGACTGGATCGCAAAGATCGCCCCGGCAAAGGCAAAGACCAGGCACAGGGCCCCCAGCACCCCGGCCAAGCCCACCCGGCCAATTACGGGAAACGGGTTTCCGCCTGCGCGCAGTGCGATAAATGCCAGCAGCACGGGCACAGTTCCCGCTGATCGCCAGAACAGGATGGCCCATGTCGACGGGCTTTCGATGTAGCGCAGGAACAACCCCATCAGCGACCATAAGGCCCCTGCCGCCAGCACGCAGATCACACCCGTTCCATACCGCATTGCCAGCCCCCTGTTCCCCATGCATCGCACGGGGCCCATGGCGCAGGCTGTTCTGTTCGCGACCCTTTTCGCAGCGGGCTTGCAGTGCCGCGCACTATCAATACCCGCGTGCGCGGTCTACCAGATGCAGGAAGGGCTCGCCCGCCTCACCCCGGCGAATGTTCTCGGCAATTACGCGTGATGATGAGGCGGGGCGCGTATCGGCCGCGATATGCGGGGTCACCGTCACGCCCTTGTGCGCCCAGAAAGGGTGATCGGCTGGTAACGGCTCTACCCGAAAGACATCCAGCGTGGCATGGCCCACTTGCCCGCTGTCCAGTGCCGCCAGCAACGCCGCATCATCAATGATCGCCCCGCGCCCCGGGTTCACGATCACCGCCCCGCGCGGCAGCATGGCAAGCCGTTCTGCGTTCAGCAGGTTTTCCGTCTCGGGCGTTTTGGGCAGCAGGATCACCACAATCTGCGCCCCCGTCAGCGCCTTATCCAGCCCCGCATCGCCGTGCAGGCACCCCGGCTTTTCCGTGCGCCCCCAAAGGCGGACCGGAAAGTTCAGCGCCCGCAGCGCCACCCCACAGGCCGCCCCAAGCGCCCCCGTGCCCAGTATCGTCACCGGACGCTCACGCGCCAAGGGTGGGCAGGTGTTATCCCAGATGCGCCCGGGGTTCACGATATGCCGGTCCATCCCCAGATGGTGGCGCAGCACATGCCCCACCACCCATTCCACCATGCCTTCCGTCAAGGCCGGGTCCACCATGCGGCACAACGCCTGGGTCAGTGTCGCATTGCCCACAATCCGCTCGACCCCCGCCCACAAGGACAACACCGCCTTGCAGCGTGTGAACGGCGTGAAATCCTGCAGCGCACTGCTTGGCGCATAAATGATGTAATCCACCTCTGCCGGATCATCGCAGCGACCCCGCAGGTCGGCGTTCAGCCCCGCATCGTCAAACGCCAGCGCCAGCGCATCGCGGTATTCATCCCACAGCGCCGCACCTGCCGCAAAATACACCTGCACAGCCATCAGCGTGGCCTGTGAATATGCGCTGATTGCACAAGCCCGAAGGCCACCATGATCACCAGCAAGGCCGACCCCCCATAGCTGAGCAGTGGCAGGGGAATGCCCACCACCGGCGCCATGCCCATCACCATCGACAGGTTTACCGCCAGATAGAAAAAGAAATTCGCCGCCACCCCCAATATCAGCAGGCTGGAGAAACGGTCCTTGTTCTGCAGCGCACTGACGATGCAGAACAGGATGATCAGCCCATACAGCAGCAGCAGCGAAAACGCCCCTATAAAGCCAAACTCTTCGGCCAGCGTCGTAAAGATGAAGTCCGTCTGCTTTTCCGGCAGAAAGTTCAGGCGCGATTGCGTGCCCTGCATGAACCCCTTGCCCGTCCAGCCGCCCGATCCAAGCGCAATCTTGGCCTGAATGATATTGTAGCCCGCCCCCAAAGGATCAGCCGTCGGGTCCAGAAACGTATCAATCCGCCGGTATTGGTAGTCGTGCAGAAACTGCCACGGCGTGCCCCGCAGCGTGAAAACCGAAGTAATCGCCCCCGCCGCCATCACGCCTACGGCCGCAAAATACCACAGGCTGACGCCCGCCAGAAAACACACCACTGCACCCACCATCAGCAGCATCAACGCCGTGCCAAGGTTTGGCTGCATCAGCACCAGCACCGTTGGCGCAAGAATGATCAGGATAGGGATGGCCACCCACAAGGGCCGCGACGTCCGCTTGGCATCCAGCCAGTCGTAATAGGCCGCCAGCATCATGACCAAGGTGAACTTCATCATCTCGGACGGCTGCAACCGGATAAAGCCCAGATCGATCCAGCGCTGCGCCCCCATGCCGATATCGCCGAAGAATTCGACCACCAGCAGCAGCGCAAGCGACACAAGATAAGCCACCCCCGCCATGTTGCGCCAGAACCAGATCGGCACGAAGGCCACAAAGAACATCAGCACCACACCCAACGCAAAGCGGTTCATCTGATCGCGTGCCCAAGGGTCCAGACTGCCGCCTGCCACCGAATACAGCATCAGAAAGCCCACGGACGCCACCGCAAACACGACCAGCACCAAGGCCCAGTTCACATGGAACACCTTGGAAAAGCCCGTGGGAGCAGATTTGACGCGGTATTCAAGGAAGCTCATCTTTACGCCCTCGACGGGGTGGGGGCCGCCCCCAGATTGCGCAAGGGCAGCTCTTTCAACAGCGTCTCCATCCGTCCGCGCTGATCCTTGGGATAGGCCTCAATCGGCGGCAAGCCATCCGACATTGCCCGCAGAATGATGTCGCGCGCAATCGGGGCTGCCGCCAGCGACCCACCACCGCCATGCTCGACCACCACGCTGATCGCATATTTTGGCGCGTTGTAGGGCGCATAGCCCACAAACAGCGCGTGGTCCCGCCGGTTCCAAGGCAGATCGTCGTTCGATACCACCCCGCGCGCCCGTTCTGCCGCACTGATGTTGCGCACTTGGCTGGTGCCCGTCTTGCCGGCCATCAGCATCGCCTCATCCACAACGCGCGATGATTTTGCCGTCCCCCGCGACCCCATCATCACTTCGTACATGCCCTTTTGCACAGCACCCAGCCATGTGCGGTCTAGGCCCAGCGACGGCGCCTCGGGCACCGGCTGCAATTGCCCGTCAATCGCCCGCACAAGCCGTGGTGACACCGCGCGCCCAGTCGCCAACCGCGCCGTCATCACCGCCAGTTGCAGGGGTGATGTCAGCACATAGCCCTGCCCGATGCTTGCGTTGATCGTATCGCCGATCCGCCAGTCCTGCTGATAGCTTGCCTGCTTCCATTCCTTGTTGGGCATCGTGCCTTCGGCAATCGCCGACATCGGCAGGTCATGCCGGATCCCAAGGCCCAGCCGCTTGCCCATTTCGGCAATCTTGTCGATCCCCACCTGCTGCGCGATTTCATAGAAATACACGTCGCAGCTTTCAGCCAAAGCCGCCTCAAGGCTGACTGTCCCGTGCCCGCCGCCCTTCCAGCAGTGGAACCGCCGCTCGCCATATTCGATGTAGCCCGGGCAGTAATGCGTTGATTCTGGCGTGATCAGCCCGGCTTCCAGCGCCGCCAAGGCGGTCACCATCTTGAAGGTTGATCCCGGCGGATAAACCCCTTGCACTGTCTTGTTGGCCAGCGGGCGATGATCGTCATCCAGAAGCTGGGAATAGTCGCGCTGCGAAATGCCCCGCACGAACAGGTTCGGATCAAACGATGGCGATGACGCAATGGCCAGCAGATCGCCCGTGTTCACATCCATGACCACCGCCGCCGCTGATTCCTCGCCCAGACGCGCCTGCGCAAAGTTCTGCACATCTGCATCAATCGTCAGCATCAGGTCTGCGCCCGGATCACCATCTACCCGCTCCAGTTCGCGCATCACGCGGCCCACCGCGTTCACCTCGATCCGCTTGGTGCCCGCCGCCCCGCGCAGAACGTCTTCCTGCCAGCGTTCCACCCCGATCTTGCCGATCTGGAACTTCGGGATCGACAGAATTGGATCAGGGTTCTCGATCCCCTCCAGATCCCTTTCGCTGACCGGGCCGACATAGCCCACAACATGCGCAAAATCCCCCATCAGTGGGTAGATGCGCGAAAGTCCCACCTCGGGCTGCACACCCGGCAGGGCAGGGGCATTCACCGCCACCCGGCTGAAATCTTCCCAGGGAAGGCGGTCCTTGACGATGATCGGCACAAACGGGCTTGACCGCGCAGCCTCCTCCTCAACCTTGGCAATCTCGTCCGGCAGCAGCGGTATGACATGCGACAGACGCGCCAGAACCGCAGGCACATCGCCCGCATCCTCGCGCGTGATGACCACCCGGTAATTCTGTTCATTGCCCGCAATTACCCGGCCCTTGCGGTCGAGGATCAACCCCCGCGCTGGCGGGATCAGCCGAATGTTCACACGGTTTTCTTCTGCCAGAAGGCGGAATTCATCCGCCTGTTCCACCTGCATATAGCGCATGCGCGCGCCCAGCACGGCCATGAACGCCCCCATCGACGCGCCCATGAACAGGCCCCGCCGCGTGATCGTGCGCGCACTGTCTTCGCTGTCGCGTGCGGTCCGCCTCACAGGCGCCTCCCATAGCTGTCAACTTCGCCGGTTGCAGGTTTCTTGATATCCAGCACTGCCGAAAACAAGAGCACAACCAACGGATAACACAGGCTTGACCAGATTGTCTGCAACAACGCAAAGGCCAGCCCCGGCTGCGGCATCAGCGATATGGCAAAGATCAGCCGGTACACCACCATGATCGCCAGCATCAGCCCCGCTGCCAGCAGCCATTCCACCGCAAAGCTCAGCTCGCGCGTCAGGGCCGCGCGTGACCGCAGGAATTCAGTCGCAATCAGCATCAGCGCCGCCCACAGGCCCGGCGGGCGCATCAGGATCATGTCTTCCAGCAAAAAGACCACCGCAATCAGTACGGCCGGCAGGTAATCCGGCCTGCGCATGACCCATGCGATCGTCAGGCACATCAGCATGTCCGGCCCCGGCCAGAAACGCGGTTCCTGCCCGAACAGGCCCAGCACACCATTCGGCAGCGTTGACCATGGCCAGTTATCCGATGGCGCGCCCAAGGGCAGCAACCGGAAGAACAGCAGCACTACCGCCAGCAGCACAAACAGGCAGCGGTAGTACCAGACTGACGCGCGCAAACGTTCCCACATGGTCTGCGTCAATCCGTTGGCGCGTCCGCCGCACCCGGCGCGGGGGTGGCATTGCCTTCTTCTTCGGCTGCTGCTTCTGTCGCCTCAGCCTCGGTCGTTCCCAGCACCGGTTCCGGCAGCGCAAAGACCACAGGCGGCGCCACCAGCGCACCTGCATCCGTGATCGGCTCTATCGCATGGCTGCGCAGCACCCGCAGGAACTCCAGCCGGCCATAGTCCGCCGAAAGCCGTACCCGCAGCCGCCGGTCGGTGGCCAGCACAACCTCACCAACCAGCAAATCCGCCGGGAACACCGCCCCGTCACCCGATGTCACCACGCGGTCGCCCGGGCGCACTTCATCTGCGTCATCCAGAAATTCCAGCACCGGCAGCCCCGAATTATCGCCCGACAGCAGCGCCTTTTGCCCCGAAGGCTGCACCGTCACCGGAATGCGGCTGCTGGTATCCGTCAGCAAGATCACCCGCGCCGTGCGTTCCCCCACACCCGAGATGCGCCCGACAAGCCCGATCCCGTCCATCGCCGCCCAGCCATCCACGATCCCGTCGCGCTTGCCCACGTTCAGTAGCACAGACTGGCGGAACGGGCTGCCGCTATCGGCCATCACCACGCCCGTCACATGCGTCAGGCGCGGGTCCAGCCGCACCTGATTCAGGTCCAGAAGCCGCGCGTTTTCCTGCTCCAGCCGCAAGGCCGCCTCGCGCCAGGCCCGCACCTGCTGCAATTCGCGGCGCAATTCCTGATTCTGTTCGTAAATCCGCGCATAGCTTTGAAAGCTGTCGATCATGTCCGCCACTTTCGTGACCGGCGCCATCGCCCAGTCAAACGACGGTACCACCCGGTCAACTAGGGCACTGCGGAACCGTTCAACCCGTGGGCTGTCAATCCGCCATAGCAGGAAAATCGCCAGCAGCAGCAGCACCAGCAGGCCCACCAGCACCCGTCGCAACGGTCGCTGAAACTCCTCCGGGTCGGTGCGTGTTCTTGCCATCGGTGGCCCCTGAAAGCCGTGGATCAGCTATCGTAATCAATCACATGCCGCAGTTGCTTTTCGTACTCCAGCGCCTTGCCCGTGCCAAGCGCCACGCAGTTCAATGACTCGTTTGCCACAGAAATCGAAAGCCCCGTCTGTTCGCGCAAGGACAGGTCCAGATCGCCCAGCAGCGCCCCGCCACCTGTCAGCATCACGCCACGGTCCACGATATCCGCTGCAAGGTCTGGCGGCGTTGCTTC
>JBJOQW010000100.1:0-40357 GCA_046049665.1 Pseudomonadota bacterium
CCATGTAAATATCTCCAAACAGTTCATTGACATCGCAACCATGCTTGGAGGTGCCCGTCAACAGATTGTTCTTTGAAGGCCAGCTGCCGCCGAAGGCATGCCCTGTCATCAACTTCAGAAAGACTCGTTGACAGATCGTCTAGAAAGGGGTCAGTTATTCCCCACGGCTGCGCAATAATGTTGCGGGCTGAAAAGAATACCCGCGCTGCGTGTGGGAGGGGAGGCCCCGCGCAGCACTACCGGGAGGATGCACGCCCCGTGGCCCGGCCTTCACTGGTCCCGCCACGGGGCGTTGCTGTTTCTGGCGGTCAGACCAAGGGCAGGTGCAGTTCCGTCAGAAGCTGATCCTGTGGCGTGTCCATGGGTGAATTCAGATACACCTCGAACGACGGCCGGTCAGCCATCTGCCGCCCGCTTTGCGGCAACCACAGCCCGAACAATTGGTCATAGGCCGCAGGCAGGCCCGCGTAGGGGCCCTGATACGTCAGCACCGCATGTGGCCCCGCAGGCAGGGCATAGCTTTGCAAGGGGGCTGGAATGTCAAACGGCACCTCAACCACCGCGCCCGCATAGCTGCGCAGGTCAGCCGCCGGGGTGATGCTCGGATCATGCAGGAAGACCCCCACCATATGCCCTGTGTGGCCAATCAGGCTGCGTGCCGCCAGCGTGGCAAACAGACGTTCAAACGCGCGGTTGATTTCGGGGTAGGGGCCCTGATGTTCAATTGCCACAAGGCTGCGCGCGGGCAGGGCGCGGATATCGACAGGGTACATGAGCGGTCCTTTCATGGGGTTCGGGTGCGGGGTCGGGCGCAATTCGCCGCGCGCGCGGAATGCCCCCGGCGCCATGCCGTAGCTGTCCGAAAACGCGCGGGTGAAGGTGGTGACATCTGCATAGCCAACGGACGCCGCAATCACCGGCAACGGATCATCCCCGTGCACCAAGGCCACAGCCGCCCGGTGCAGCCGCATGCGCCGCACACATTGCGCCACCGTCTCGCCGGTCAGCGCGCGAAACACGCGGTGCCAGTGAAACCTGCTCATCGCGGCCACATCGGCCAGAGCATCCAGCGAAAGATCACCTGCCGGATTGTCATGGATATGGTCGATCACCCGCAGGATACGCCGTTCGCTGTCATTGGCCATGTTGCCCCACTTTCACGCACCTTCCTTGCCATGACCTGCCTTTGCAAATCTTGCCAAGTTGCAATCGCGCCCATCGGCGGGCATATACCGTGCACCACCATTCGGAGCGCGCCATGCACTATCTCGAATTCGAAAAACCACTCGCCGAAATCGAAGGCAAGGCCGAAGAGCTGCGCGCCATGGCCCGTGCCAATTCCGCAATGGATGTCACCAAAGAGGCCGAGGCGCTGGACCGCAAGGCCGACACGCTGCTCAAGGATTTGTACAAGGATCTGACGGCATGGCAGAAATGCCAGGTGGCCCGTCACCCCGACCGTCCGCATGCCAAGGACTATATCGAAACCCTGTTCACCGAATTCACCCCGCTTGCCGGTGACCGCAACTTTGCCGAAGATCACGCCGTCATGGGCGGCCTTGCGCGGTTCAACGATGCGCCGGTGATCGTGATTGCGCATGAAAAGGGCAATGACACGAAAAGCCGGATCGAGCGGAACTTCGGCATGGCGCGGCCTGAAGGCTATCGCAAGGCCATCCGCCTGATGGAAATGGCCAACCGGTTCAACCTGCCCGTCATCACGCTGGTTGATACCCCCGGCGCATACCCCGGCAAGGGGGCCGAGGAACGCGGGCAGGCCGAGGCGATTGCGTCCTCCACCGCCAAATGCCTTGAAATCGGCGTGCCGCTGATTTCGGTAATTGTCGGTGAAGGCGGGTCTGGCGGGGCTGTGGCCTTTGCCACGGCCAACCGCGTGGCCATGTTGGAACATTCGGTCTATTCGGTCATCAGCCCCGAAGGCTGCGCGTCAATCCTGTGGAAAGACGCCGAAAAGATGCGTGAGGCAGCGGCCGCCCTGCGCCTGACAGCGCAGGATCTGCAAAAGCTGGGCGTGATTGACCGCATCATCAAGGAACCCTTGGGCGGCGCCCAACGCGCGCGGCGTGACACGATTGATGCCGTGGGCAAGGCGATTGAAACCATGCTCAAGGAGCTGTCAGGCAAAAAGCCCGATTGGCTGATCCGTGACCGGCGGACCAAGTTTCTGGACATGGGCTCCAAGGGCCTTGCTGCATGAACCCATGGTGGCTGCTGCTGATCGCCGGGCTGATGGAAACCGGCTGGGCGATCGGGCTGAAATACACCGAAGGGTTCACGCGGCCCGTGCCATCGGTCCTTACGGTTGGCGGCGCACTGCTGTCATTTTACCTGCTCAGCATCGCCATGAAGGATATCCCCGTTGGCACAGCCTATGCCGTCTGGGTGGGCATCGGCGCCACGGGCACGGCGATTGTAGCCGTGGTCCTATTTGGTGAACTGGTCACCCCCATGCGCGTGCTTGGCATTGGCCTGATCGTGGCGGGCATCATCGCGCTGAAATTTGCATGAACCTGCCCTTCGGGCATCAGCGGGCTGCCATGGCATTCTTGGCACTGTGACAGAAAAATATCTGCTTTTCCCCCCGATTTGAACACAGTTGCGTGGCGCAATCGTCTTGTCACAGCAGCAGGCGCACCATGCCCTCAACCAGCCCCGCCCTGAACAGCACGCTTTCGCCGGATATGCCGCACGCAGCGTCAATGCACGTCGGCACCACCCGGCAGGGCCATGCCGATGCGGCCTTTGGCCCATGGCGGGCGGCCTTTGTGGCCGCAACGCTGATTGACACCAACCTTGGCCCGCGTCGGGTAGAACGGCTGTCACGTGGTGACAGGGTTTGGACCGCCGAAAATGGCTATCAGCCAATCCGATGGATTGCCGCGCGCAAGGTGACGGTTGCGCAATTGCAGGCTGATCCTGCCAGCCGCCCGCTGTGCATTGCGGCCGGGGCCTTTGGGCCGGGGTGTCCCACCCAGGATCTGTGCCTGTCGCAACAGCACAGCTTGTGGCCCATGGGACGGCCTGCATCTGCGGCGTTGCAGGGCATACCTGCACCTGACAACGTGCTGGCGCAAGATCTGACAAACGGCCAGTCCGTCCGGATCATTTCCCCGGCCGAGGATGTGACCTATGTCAGCTTTCTGCTGGATGGGCCGCAGCGTGTTTGTGCCCATGGCGTGCAAACCGAAATTGGCACCGCACCTGTGGAATGGGCCGCAAGACCGCATCGCTACAGCCTGCCGGGCGCAGCTCTCTGTGTGCAAGGCCCGGCACCCGACAGCCCGCCCTTTGGCATGGCCGTTGCAGGCACGCCCGCGGCATCGCCCGCCCTGTAACACTGGCCAGCGCGGGCTGCAGCGCTTTCAAGCGCCCGGTTGCGGTTTATGCCAGCGCAGCCACCGGGCCAGACTGCCCCACATGCTGTCATAAGGTTCGTCCACAATGGCGCGTGAGGGTTGGCCCATGGCCGCATCAAGGCGCGACGTGATCGAATCCTGCTGCATATCACCCAGCCAACCCGCCAACAGCGCTGACCATGCCGCGCTGTCAATGTGGAACTGCCGGTGCAGGTGCGTCTGGTCGCCCCGCGCGCTCAGGACCTGCCGCATGACAATCACACTCCGCCCTTCAGGCTGTGCCTCTGGCCCCGCTGCCATGATGATCAGGCCCTGTGACAGTGCATCTTCTTCCAGAATGCGCAGGCGGTTGACTGTGACCCTAGTGCTTGTCTGCCCACTGTCCGGACCGGCCACCCGTTCTGTGACCGTTTCGGTAAACATCCCATCCCAGCCGATTTCGCCGGTCACGGCATGGCCGATCCGTTTACCCGCAGAGCCAAAAAAGATGTCACGCGCGCTGGGCAGCGGCAGGGGCAAAAGACGGCTGGCCTGCAAGGTAAAGTTGCGGCGGTTGACCAGATCAAGCGGTTTCAGGATGACCCAGCCAAGCAATGGAACACCCAGCAGCCAAACCAGTGGTCCAAAAAGCAAAAGCCCGGTCAGAAATGCGCCCCGCGATGCAGGATCGGCGATCAGGGCCGCACCCAGCGGAATGGCAGCGGCCATCGTCGGCAAAAGGCCGGCGGCATAGACCAGCGGGGCCACCCCATCACGCGGCCAAAGCAGGATCATCGCGATCTGCGCCACCGCCAGAATGCTGAACAGCCCGATACCCACGGTGACCTGCAGCGCAGAAAAGCCCGGTACAAACCACAGGCCCGCCCCTATCGCCAGCGCGACACAGGCAAGGTTCAGCCCAATCAACCGCCGCAGCCGGTAGACGCGGTAGGCCAGTACCGATTGCGCCATCAGGCCTTGAAACCGGCTTCAACCAACAGCTTGTCGGATGCCG
Organism: Pseudomonadota bacterium; assembly: GCA_046049665.1. Lineage (GTDB taxonomy): Bacteria > Pseudomonadota > Alphaproteobacteria > Rhodobacterales > Rhodobacteraceae > JAAFHS01. Next base: position 4,372 of record JBJOQW010000100.1, read on the forward strand.
CTTCCACCTCTGCCTCAAGCTGGGCCATGAAATCTGCAACCGCAAGGCCGGGCGCAATGGGGGAAAGGAATTCAACCACCGCCACACCCGGTTTGCGCAGGATGCCGCGTTTGGGCCAGAACACACCCACGTTGGTGGCCACGGGCACACAAGGCTGGCCAAGCTGTTCATACAGGATACCTGTGCCCACCTTGTATGGCACCTTGACCCCCGGTGCCACGCGCGTGCCCTGCGAATAGATGATCAGCTGCCCCGGATGCGAAGCCCCCGCCGCCACATCTGCCTTCATCTTGGCAATCGCCTGCCCACGCTTGCCGCGGTTCACAAAGACACAGCCCAGCCGCCATGCGTATTGCCCCAGAAACGGCGCATAGATCAGCTCTCGTTTCATGATGAACTTTCCGCGCGGCACCGCCGTGAAGATCATCATGATATCAAGAAAACTCTGATGCTTTGCTGCCACCAGAACTTCGTTCTCTGGCGGCGTGCCCCGTACCTCGCAGCGCACGCCGCACAAGATACGCAATGTGAAGAACACCCAGCGGGAATAGGTCTTGCAGGCCGAATAGGCCCCGTCGCGCGTGAACAGCGCCCAAGGAGCCCAGACAATCGCGATGACCGCCATCGCCAGATACATCTGTACGATAAAGATCACGGACAGGGGCCATTGCAGGATGCGTCTCATGTCATGCTCCTTAACCGCCGCATGGCGGCCATGCGTGTTGCCAGAAAGGCAATCACCGCTGCCGCGGGGGGCAGCACAAAGGGCCACAGCCAGCCCAGACCCTGAAAGCCAAGGCCTGTCAGAAAGGCGCCGGCGGTGTCCGTGGCGGGCAACAACGCCACGCCGATCAACCCGGCCAGTGCCCCTGCTGCGGCCCCGACCGTCGCTCTGACGGTAAAGCGGCGAACAAAGGCCCGGGCAATATAGCTGTCTTTCGCGCCCACCAGCCGCAAGGTGCGGATCACCTGAGCATTCGCCGCAAGGGCTGCATTCGCCGCCAGCGCGATCATCGCGGCCATGGCCCCACCAATCAGCACGACAGACAAAAGGCCCAAAGTGCGCAGCCGTTCGGCTGCCACGGCCAAGGGCCTGCGCCAGCGCGTGTGATCATCCAGTATCGCGCCCGGTGCTTCGGCCACCAACCGGTTGCGCAGACCCGTGGCATCATAGCCGGAGCCGTCTTCGGTAATTTCGATCAGGCGGGGCAGGGGCAGCGCCTCGATCGGCAGGTCTGACCCGAACCACGGGGCCAGCAAGGCGCGCTGATCCTCATCAGTAAGGGTGCGTGCCGAGGCGATACCCGGCGTCTGCGCCAGCACGTCACGCACGGCCTGTGTTTGCGCGGCAAGCTGGTCTTGGGGGGCCGAAATGCGGATGGTGGCTGTGTTTGTCAACGCAGCTGACCATCGGTCAGCCAGACGGCCCGCCGCCAACGACAACGCAATTGCAAACACGGCCAGAAACGCCATGGCCCCTGATGTCAGGCTGGTCAGCGTCGCCGTATGGCCTGACGGCGGCACAACCCGGTCTGACTGCCGGCCAGATTTTGCATCCCCGCGCAAAAGATCCCACAGCGCCATTACAGATCAGCCCCCGCCAACTGCACCCGCCGGTCCTTGATCCGCAGCACCCGCGCCGCCACCTGCGCCTTGGCCTGCCGGATCAGGTTCATGTCATGCGTCGCGATCAGAATGGTCTTGCCCATGCGGTTCAATTCGACCAGCAGTGTCAGCAGCCGCAAGGACATCTCCCAATCCAGATTGCCCGTCGGCTCATCTGCCAAAATCACATCCGGGTCGATGATCACCGCCCGCGCCAGCGCCGCCCTTTGCCGCTCGCCGCCCGACAGTGACGGCGGCAGTGCATCTGCCAGTTGTGCCATGCCCACCCATGCCAGCAGGTCTGTCAGGTCTTTTGCCGGAACATCCCGCCCCGCCACCGTCAGCGGCAACCCCACATTCGTGGCCAGCGGCAAATGGTCCAGAAACTGGCAATCCTGATGCACCACGCCAATCTTGCGCCGCGTCAACGCCACATCGTCACGCTTCAGGCTGCGCACCTCGCGGTCAAACAGCGTGACCTTGCCAGATGTCGGCAGCAGGTCTGCATAGCACAGTTTCAGGAAGGTTGACTTGCCCGCACCCGACGGCCCGGTCAGAAAGTGAAAAGAACCCGGCGCCAACCGCAAGGAAATGTCAGACAGCAATTCGCCCCCGCCATAGCTGTAGGCCACATTTTCAAACGAAATCACGCTGACCGCCGCCCCTGCACCATGCCGCCCGTGCCCCAGAATTGCCCATGGGCGCGACAAGTTCAATCTGCCATTGATCATTCGTTAATGACAAAGGCTTTTCGTGGGCCGGATTACCCGTTACAACGGCCACGGGACATGCCACAAGATGCAACAGTCTTTAGTTGAAGGGCCGAACGTATGCGGCTGATTTGCCCGAACTGTGATGCGCAGTATGAAGTTGCAGATAACGCCATTCCGGTGGCCGGTCGTGATGTGCAGTGTTCAAGCTGCGGCCACGCCTGGTTTCAATTGCCGCCCGAGGTCGAAGCCGAACTTGCCGCCGAAGCCGCCCTGCATGACGCACCCGACCTTGCGGTGACGGCAGCAGTGGCCCCGGCCGACACTGCCCCTGCTGAATTTGCTCCGCCCCCTGCCGCCGCCGCGACCGGCTTCATGCCGGACCAGAACACTGACCGCACGATCATCGCGCCGCGCCCTGCAACACCGCCTTTGCCACCGGTTCCAACAGCGGCGCAAACGCCTGCCCCTGCAGCAGAAAGTGCCGCCCCGCCCGCCGTGTCTGCCCCGCCCGCCGTGTCTGCACAGGTGCAGCGCCAGATTGACGAATCCGTTCTGGCCGTGCTGCGCGAAGAAGCCGAGCGTGAGATGATCGCCCGGCGTCTGGATGCGCAGGCACTGGAGACCCAACAGGAACTGGGCATTGACGCAGCCATTGCCGCAACCATGCAGCAAGACCTGGCCAATCGGCAGGCGCCTCGTCCCCAGACAGCTATCCCCGATGATCCTCCTGCCGTTGAACCGGCAGCTTTTGCGCCCGACGTTCCCCTGCATCAACCCAAGCGCGAACTGACCCGGCGTGAGATGCTGCCGGATATCGAAGAGATCAATTCCTCACTCCGGCCCGGCGATGTCGCCATTGATGACGAAGGCACCGCCTACGAAATCGCACGTCGCCCCGAACCAGGGCGCAGCAGCTTTCGCTCGGGGTTTGTGCTTGTGCTGGTGCTAGCGCTTATAGCATTGCTGGCCTATGTGATGGCCCCGCAGATTTCTGCACAGATTCCCGCCGCAAAACCCGCGATGGATGGCTACGTGCAGGCTGTAGATGCCGGGCGTGTCTGGCTTGACATGGCGACCCAGGGGCTGGTTACCAGCCTGCGCGGCCTTGCGGGCAATGACGCGCCCTGACCCCCCCCTGACCCGCGTGGCGCGCGGGTATCCCGCCCATTGCCTTGGTGCAGTGCCTTAACGCAGCCGGGCCACCACGTAGTCGGCCAGATCCGACAGCATCTGCCGGAGCGGATCGTCTGGTAACACCGCCAGCGCCGCCACAGCCTGCCCCGCCCAGTGCACCGCTTCTTCCCGCGCCGCCTGCATGGCCCCGTGTCGCCCCATGATTGCCAAGGCCTGCGCTAGGTCACCCTCGGCCTGATCGCCCTTTTCAATGACGCGCACCCAAAAGGCCCGCTCTTCCACGCTGGCCTTGGCCACCGCGTTGATCACCGGCAGCGTCATCTTGCGTTCGCGGAAATCATCGCCCGTGTTCTTGCCGATCGTCGCATCCGACCCGCCATAATCCAGCAGATCATCCACAATCTGAAACGCTACGCCCAACGCATCGCCATAGGTCCGCAAGGCCGCCACCTGTGCTGCCCCCGCCCCCGCGATCACTCCGCCCACTTCCGTCGCCGCTGCAAACAGCGCTGCCGTCTTGCCCCGCACCACCTGCAGGTAAACCTCGCGGCTGGTCCCCAGATCCTGCGCCGCCGTCAGCTGCAGCACTTCGCCTTCCGCAATTGTCGCACTTGCATCCGCCAGAATATCCAGCACGCGCAAGGACCCCGTCTCCACCATCAACTGGAAAGACCGCGCAAACAGGTAATCCCCCACTAGCACGCTTGATTTGTTATCCCACAGCAGGTTCGCCGTAGGCCGCCCCCGCCGCCTGTGGCTTTCATCCACCACGTCATCATGCAGCAGCGTCGCCGTGTGGATGAACTCGACCGTCGCCGCCAGATGCACATGGAACGGCCCTTCGTAGCCGCACAGCCGCGCTGCGGCCAGCGTCAGCATCGGCCGCAGCCGCTTGCCACCCGCCTCAACCAGATGCGCCGTCACTTCCGGGATGCGTGGCGCATGCTTGCTGGCCATCCGGTCCCGGATCAGCGCGTTCACAGCCTCCAGATCACCCGCAAGGGCAGCGGCCAGCCTGTCATGCGGTTTCTGTGCGGCTTCGTCCAAACCCATCAGCCTTCCCCTCGACTCCTCCCTGTCACTGCCCCATAACTAGGGCCGATGAAAGAGATTTTGCGCACGACTGACCCAACGATCATCGCCTTTGCCAAAGCCATGCTGCAGGGTGAGGATATAGAGGTGTTCGAAATGGACGTCCACATGAGCATTCTGGACGGCTCCATCGGTATTCTGCCGCGCCGCCTGATGGTGCGCGACGCCGATCATTTCATGGCCGCCGCCGTGCTGCGCGATTGCGATATTGATCCGGGCAAATAGGTGTTCGCCGAAGCCGACCTTTCCCATGATGCCTTTCTGTGCGGCCGGCTGCATTTGTGGCAACCCTTGCGCGGCTATCGCGCCGCCACCGACCCCGTTTTGCTCGCTGCCTGTGTGGATGCCCGCGCAGGCCAGCGCGTGCTTGATCTGGGCTGCGGGGCAGGGGCCGCCAGCCTGTGCCTTGCCGCCCGCGTGCCGGGGCTGGCGCAGGCCGGGTTAGAGCTGCAGGCAGATTATGCCGACCTTGCCCGCCGCAATGCTGCAGGCAACACCATGGCGCTAGAGGTGGTTGAAGGCGACGTATCCGCCATCCCCGCCACGCTGCGCGGCGAATTTGACCATGTCATCGCCAACCCGCCCTACTACCCCGCTGGCGGCACGCCCTCACCCGACGCGGGCCGCGCAACAGCCCTGCAGGTGGCCACGCCCATCACCGAATGGGTCGCCGCAGGCCTGCGCCGTCTTGCGCCAGGCGGTTTTCTGACCCTGATCATCAGCACTGACCTTTTGCCTGCCGTTCTTGGCCTTGTGCCGCAAGCCGTGGTCTTGCCCTTGGCCCCCCGCGCTGGACGCCCCGCCCCCCGCGTGATCGTGCAGGCCCGCAAACTCGGGCGCAGCCCGCTTCGCCTGCTGCCGCCATTCGTCATTCACGCAGGCCCCGCCCATGACGGTGACCGCGAAAGCTATACGCCCGAAGCAGAAGCCGTGCTGCGCGGCGGGGCAGGGCTTTCGGCGCTGTTTCGCTAAATGCAGGGCATTTGGTCGCATGGGCCTTCAGGAAGTTGGTGACACGACTCATGTTCTGTGGTGTCGTTACAAAATCGTCATCAACCATAGGAGGATCACTATGAGCATCACCTCGCATCTGCAGGAGCTGCGTCGTAAGCATGAGCATCTGTCGCATATGGTTGAAAGCGAACAACGCAGCCCCGGGTCCGATGCGCTGAAGATTGCAGAACTGAAAAAGCAGAAAATGAAGCTGAAGGAAGAAATCACCCGGCTGCAGTCGTAATCAGCGGGCCTTTCCGGCGCTGGCACGCGCTGCCAGCGCTGCACCAGCGGCAATCAGCACGGCGGCAACGGCCAAGGCCGGGGTTGCCGTGGCATATCCCGCCGCGATCAGCGCAAGCGTTGACAGCAGGGGTGCGGCATAGGATGCCACGCCCAGCAACTGAATATCGCCCTGCTTCATGCCCACGTCCCACGTATAGAACGCAATACCCACCGGGCCGATCCCCAGCCCGATGATGGCCAGCCAGCCCATCGCATCAGGCCAGACCGTTGTTTCCAGCGCCAGATGCGCAGGCAGCGAAAGCGCCGCCGTCGCAAGGCAATAGACCACCACCGCCACCGTCGGCACATCGCCAAGGCCGCGCGACGCCACCGAATAGACCGCCCATGTGATTGCACACAAAAACGCCAGCCCCAGCCCCGGCAGGGCCGCCGGTTCAAACGCCGCCCCGCCCCGCAGCACAATCAGCGCCGCCCCCGCAAAGGCCAGCAGCGCCCCGATAATGTGCAAGGGCCCCAACCGCTCACCCGGCAGCAGGCCCGACAGCAGCACAATGAACAAAGGCCACAGATAGGCAATCAACCCCGCCTCGGCGGCAGGTGCCATGCGCAGCGCGCTGAAATACAGGAAATGATAGCCAAACAGGCCCAGCGTGCCAAAGGCATAGACGCGCAAGGGAATGGTCCGCAGGCGTGGCAGCTCACCCTTGACCCCCATCCAGATCAGCCCGATGCCGCCGCCAATGGCGAAACACAACGTGTTCAGCAGGAACGGCGGTACGGGTTCCGACCCTTTGGTCATCAGGGCCAGCAGCGACCACAACAGGATTGCGGTCGCGCCGATGAATGTGGAATGCCTACGAGACATGGTCCTGTGGTGCGCGATATGCTCCTCGGGCGCAAGCCGGAGTTTTCAAAAACTCCGGACCGGAGCCTTCGAAGGCTCCGGCCCGATTTCTGCGCAGAAATCGGTTGCGTCAGACCACAAACTGCCCGCCATTCGCCGAAATGGTCGACCCTGTGATGAACCCCGCATCGTCTGATGCAAGGAAGGTCACGATCCGCGCAATTTCATCCGGCTCGCCCAGGCGCCCCACCGGAATCTGCGGGATGATGCGTTCGTTCAGCACCTTTTCGTCGATCGCCCGCACCATTTCGGTGCCGATATACCCCGGGCAGATCGCGTTCACCGTGATCCCCGCCCGCGCGCCTTCCTGTGCCAGCGCCTTGGTGAACCCCAGATCGCCCGCCTTGGCCGCCGAGTAATTCGCTTGCCCCGCCTGCCCCTTTTGCCCGTTGATGGAACTGATGTTGATCACCCGACCGAACTTGCGGTCACGCATCCCCGTCCAGACCGGATGCGTCATGTTGAACAGGCCCGACAGGTTGGTATCCATCACCTCTTTCCACATGCCCGGCGTCATCTTGTGGAACATCGCATCCCGCGTGATGCCTGCGTTGTTCACCAGCACCTCGACCGGCCCATGCGCCGCTTCAACTTGCGCAATGCCTGCCACACAGGCCTCATAATCCGCGACTGACCACTTGTAGGTCGGAATGCCCGTGGCCGCCGTAAAGGCCGCAGCGGCCTCATCATTGCCTGCGTAATTTGCTGCAACCGTGTACCCCGCCGCCTTCAGCGCCACCGAAATGGCCGCACCAATGCCACGAGAGCCGCCCGTAACCAAAGCAACCCGACCCATGATTCCCTCCCAAGTGTTTGAAACTGTTCAACCGGTATCAACACAAACAAAAGGGCGCAAGAATATTGCGCCCTTTGCTGCAGTTGCGAAATAAAACTGCGATCAGCGCTCCAGGCACATGGCCACGCCCATGCCCCCGCCAATGCACAGCGTCGCAAGGCCCTTTTTCACATCGCGCCGGATCATTTCATGGATCAGCGTGTTCAGAATGCGCGCGCCCGATGCCCCGATCGGGTGGCCAATCGCAATCGCCCCGCCGTTCACGTTCACAATCGCCGGATCCCAGCCCATGTCCTTGTTCACCGCGCAGGCCTGCGCTGCAAAGGCCTCATTCGCCTCAACCAGATCCAGATCGCCCACTTTCCAGCCCGCCTTTTCCAGCGCCTTGCGGCTTGCGTGGATCGGCCCAACACCCATGATCGCAGGGTCCAGGCCCGCCGTCGCATAAGACGCAATCCGCACCAGCGGCTTGAGGCCACGCTTGGCCGCCTCGGCCTCGCTCATCACCATCACCGCTGCCGCGCCGTCGTTCAGGCCGCTGGCGTTGGCTGCCGTCACCGAGCCATCCTTGGTAAAGGCCGGCCGCAATTTCTGCATCGAATCCAGCGTTGCCCCGTGGCGGATGTATTCATCCGCGTCCACCGTGACATCGCCTTTGCGCGTCTTGATCGTAAAGGCCACGATCTCATCCTTGAACTTGCCTGCCTTTTGCGCCGCTTCTGCCTTGTGCTGGCTGGCCAGCGCGAATTCATCCTGCATGTCGCGCGAAATCTGCCACTGGTTGGCCACGTTCTCCGCCGTCTGGCCCATGTGATAGCCGTTGAAGGCATCCCACAGACCATCCTTGATCATCGAATCGACGAAGTTCAGATCGCCCATCTTCTGGCCTGCCCGCAGATGCGCCACATGCGTGGACAGGGACATGCTTTCCTGCCCGCCCGCCACCACAATGCTGCTGTCACCCAGCTGTACATGCTGTGCCGCCAGCGCCACCGCCCGCAGGCCCGACCCGCACACCTGATTGATCCCCCAGGCCGACGCCTCCTTTGGCAGGCCCGCCTTGATATGCGCCTGCCGTGCCGGGTTCTGCCCTTGGCCTGCCGTCAGCACCTGCCCCAGAATGGTTTCCGAAACCTCGGCCTTGTCCACGCCTGCGCGTGCCACCACGGCCTCAATCACCGCCGCCCCCAGATCATGTGCAGGTGTTGCGGCAAAAGCGCCGTTAAAGCTGCCCACGGCGGTGCGTGCTGCAGAAACGATCACGGTGTTGGTCATGAAATATCCCCCAGAGTGGCTGGCCAAGCGGCCCTTTTCCAAGGGGTAAGCGTGTTATGTGGCAAAGGCAAGAATGCCTGCGTCAGGCCCGGCGCACCGTTGCCTGCATGAAATCCGGTTTGACCGTCGGCGCACCAAAGGCATAGCCCTGCAGGCAGTCCACCCCAAGCGCGCGCAGGCATTCCGCCTCAGCCGCCGTTTCCACCATTTCGGCCACGGTCAGCATCTGGAAATGCTGCCCCACCATGATCAGCGCGCGCACAAGCGCCTGATTGTCTGGGTCATTCTCGATACCCCGCGAAAACTGGCCATCGATCTTGATCATGTCAAAGCTGAAGTCGCGCAAGTACCGAAATGACGTGTGGCCAGCGCCAAAGTCATCAATCGCAAAGGCAATGCCCTTGCGTGACAGATCATGCATGAAACGGATCACCAGTTCGGGCACCATCATGGCGCTGCTTTCGGTGATCTCCAGAATCAGACGCTCGCCAATCGTGGGTGAAAGGTTCAGCCCACGGGTCAACGTGCGCATCCAGTCCGGATGCCCGACAGACCGCGCCGACATGTTGATCGAAAGGCGCAGGTCCGGATGTTCGGCCAGCGCGCGCAGGCCCATCGACAGCGCTGCAGCATCAATCTGGCGGCCAATCTCATGTTCTTCGACCGCTGGCATGAAATCCTTGGCCGGGATGATCCGGCCCGTCGGCTCCATCACCCGGATCAGCCCTTCGTGAAAGCCGATCCTGTCCGGGTCGGCGGCCATGATCACGGGTTGAAAGGCCAACGCAAGCTGATGCTTTTCAAGCGCCAGCTTGACCATTGCAACCGTCTCGCGGTCCGCGGCTGACACGGCCACGGCCAGCGGGCTGACTTTTGTTTGCCAAGGTTCACCCATCACACATCCCCGCGCTGCAATCCCACGCTGGACAGAGTTGTGTGACAGCCGTAAACGACTGATGAAAGTTCATATTTCGTTCGAATTTGTGGCATCCAACGGGGGGGGCGCAACATGGCAATGGCAGAGGGGCGATGCCCGTGGTGTGGCGATGATCCGTTGTATGTGCATTACCATGACACGGATTGGGGCGTGCCCGAATATGACGGGCGGGCGATGTGGGAAAAGCTGATCCTTGATGGTTTTCAGGCGGGGCTCAGCTGGATCACCATCCTGCGCAAGCGCGAATCGTTTCGCGCGGCGTTTCAGGGGTTTGATCCGAACGTCATTGCCCGGTGGGGCGAGGCTGATGTGACGCGGCTTCTGGCCGATCCGGGCATCGTGCGGCACCGCGGCAAGATCGCAGGCACGATCAAGTCGGCACAAGCCTATCTGCGGATCGAGGAAACCCGCAGTTTCAGCGATTTCATCTGGTCCTATGTCGATGGCAAACCCATCCAGAACCGCCTTGTCAGCATGGCAGATGCACAGGCGGCGACCGAGGTGTCAACGCGCATGTCGCGTGATCTGAAAAAGGCGGGCTTCACGTTCTGCGGGCCGACAATCACCTATGCCTTCATGCAGGCCTGCGGTCTGGTGAACGATCATCTGATCGGCTGCCCCCGCCATGCCGAGGTGGCAAAACTCGTCCGCTGAACCCCAACCGTAGGGTGCGCTACAGCACACCGCCCCCCCAAATCGCAGGCTGCGCTACAGCGCACCATCCCTCGGCGCGGCCGCCCGCCGCAACCTGTCATTGATCGCTCGCCCCAGCCCGCTTTCCGGCACCGGCGCAAAGCAAATCCGCCCGCCCGGTCCCGCCAGCACATCCGCCCGGCGCAGCATGTCAAACAGGTTCGCCGCCGCCTCCACCAGATCACCCGTGGCTGACAGCGTAAGCGCGCCCTGCACCGCGCCAAAGCCCACCAGCACCTCACCAGCTGCCGCCTGCGTCACCCCCAACCGCACCGCCGCCTCAGGCGCGTAATGCGATGCAAGCTGACCCGGTGCCGTGATCGCCGCATCAACCGGAACCCGCAACTGCTGCCCAAGTGCCGCCTCCAGCACCTCAACCGCCACCCCGCCCGCGCGCAGCAGCGTCGCCCCCCCCTCAAACCCCAGAATCGTCGATTCCACCCCCACAGCGCAGGCCCCACCATCCAGCACCGCTGCAATCCGCCCGGCCAACCCTTCCACCACATGCTCCGCCCGCGTCGGCGACACCCGCCCCGACGGGTTGGCCGAAGGTGCCGCCAGCGGCCCCCCGAACGCCCGCAGCAAGGCCTGCGCCACCGGATGCGCCGGCACGCGGATCGCCACCGTTGGCAGCTCTGCCGTCACCAGGGGCGACAACCCCGCCGCTCGTACTGCTTCACGAACGGGCAGCACCAGCGTCAAGGGCCCCGGCCAGAACGCCTGCGCCAGCCCCCGCGCCTGCGCGTCAAACACCGCAAACTGCTCTGCCATCGCCAGATCCGGCACATGCACGATCAGCGGGTTGAACCGTGGCCGCCCCTTCGCCGCAAAGATTCGCGCCACCGCAAGGTCATTCAACGCATCCCCGCCCAGCCCGTAAACCGTCTCGGTTGGAAAGGCCACCAGCCCGCCATCGCGCAAAATCTGCGCGGCGCGGGCGATACCCGCCTGATCAGAGGCCAAGCTTTCGGTCATGACGCAGCGTTTGGGTTGAGAGGGCCGGGTTAGTTGCTAGCGTCACTAGCGTGAGGTATCCCCCTTGCCAAGCCTTAGCCGTTCAGGACGTCCGTCATGCCCTACCGCGCACCCCTTGCCGATTTCCGCCTGCTCATGTCCTCCGTCACCGGATTTCCCGCCGTCGCGGCCACCGAACGTTTCGCCGACGCCACGCCCGACCTGATCGAGGCCATCCTGTCCGAGGCCGCCCGCCTAAGCGAAGAAACCCTCGCCCCCCTGCAGCGCGTCGGTGACAAACACCCCGCCCATGTCGAAAACGGTGTCGTGCGCACCTCTCCCGGTTTTGCCGAAGGCTTCCGCGCCATTGCTGACGGCGGCTGGGTCGGCATGGCCGCCCCGCAGGCGCATGGCGGCATGGGCTTGCCGCAAACCGTGGCCATGGCCATCAATGAAATGATGGCATCCGCCTGCATTTCCCTGCAACTGAAACCCATGCTGACCCAGGGCCAGATCGAGGCGTTGGAACACCACGCCTCTGACGACCTGAAGGCCCTCTATCTGCCAAAGCTGATTTCGGGTGAATGGTCCGGCACCATGAACCTGACCGAACCGCAGGCAGGCAGCGACATGGCCGCCCTGCGCTCCAAGGCCGAACCCAATGGCGATGGCACCTATGCCGTTTCAGGCCAGAAAATCTATATCACCTGGGGCGATGATGATTTCAGCGAAAACATCTGCCATCTGGTGCTGGCCCGCCTGCCTGATGCGCCCGCGGGCGTGAAAGGCATCAGCCTGTTCCTCGTGCCCAAACTCATCCCCGATGCCGCTGGCAAGCCCGGTCTGCGCAACAGCCTCAAGGTCGTCAGCCTTGAACACAAGCTTGGCCTGCACGGCTCGCCCACGGCTGTCATGCAGTATGACGGTGCCACCGGCTGGCTGGTCGGGCAGGAACACAAGGGCATGGCCGCCATGTTCACCATGATGAACAACGCCCGCCTTGGCGTCGGCATGCAGGGCGTTGGCATTGCCGAAGCCGCCTTGCAGCAGGCGCTGGCCTATGCGGCGGACCGCAAACAGGGTGGCGGCGCAATCATCAACCACGCCGATGTGCGCCGCATGCTGGCCGGTATGCGCGCCGATACCTTCAGCGCCCGCGCAATCGGCCTGTCCTGTGCCGTGGCCATTGATATGGCAACCGCGACGGGCAGTGCCGAATGGCAGGCACGTGCCGCGTTCCTGACGCCCATCGCCAAGGCCTTCGGCTCGGACGTAGGCAGCGATGTCGCCCAGATGGGCATTCAGGTGCATGGCGGCATGGGCTTTGTCGAGGAAACGGGCGCAGCCCAGTATGCCCGCGATGTGCGCATCACCACGATCTACGAAGGCACCAACGGCATTCAGGCCATGGACCTGACCGGCCGCAAGATGATGGACCACGGCGAAGCCGCCTTCCGCCTGATTGCCGAAGTGCAGGCAGGCGCACAGGCCGCGCGCGCGCATCACCCGGACCTTGCCACTGATCTGTGGAATGCCGCCGAAGCCCTGCGCGAGGCGACAGATCTGCTGGTCGCCCAAGACCTGACAGACCGCTTTGCCGGTGCCGTGCCCTATCTGCGCGCCTTTGCGCGGGTTCTGGGCGGGCATTTCCATCTTGCTACCGCCATGGCCGATGAAACGCGCCTGCCGCTGGCCCGCATCGCCATTCTGCGCCAGTTGCCCGAGGTGTCGGGCCTGCTGGCTCAGGCCCGCGCCGGTGCTGATGATCTGATGGCGCTTACACCTGCGGACCTTGCCGCATGACCAATGGCATCCGTCACCCCTTCCCGGATGCTCCGGGCAGGGGTGACGCGCTTCAGGTAGCCGTGGGTATCTGGTGGTTGCGCCTGCCCCTGCCCATGGCGCTCGATCATGTCAACGCCTATGCGCTGGATGACGGCGATGGCTGGACGATCTTTGACACGGGCCTGCACAGCCGCCTGACCGTTGAGATTTGGGAGGCCCTGCTGGCAGGCCCCCTGTCCGCCAAACCCGTGACGCGTGTGATCGTCAGCCACCACCACCCCGATCACATCGGCATGGCTGGCTGGTTTCAGGTGCGCGGGGCGGAATTGCTCACCACCCGCACCGCTTGGCTTTACGCCCGCATGCTGACGCTGGATGTGCAGGTCACACCCGCACCGCAGGCCGTGGCCTTCATGCAGGCCGCAGGCATGCCAGAGCCCATGCTGGACAAACGCCGCTCTGAGCGCCCCTTCAACTTTTGCGATGTCGTGGCGCCCATGCCCTTGGGCTTTACCCGCCTGCAACAGGGTGATGTGCTGCGTGCCGCCGGGCGTGATTGGCGGGTGCGTGTGGGCAACGGCCATGCCCCCGAACAGATCACGCTCTGGTCGGGCAATCTGATTCTGGGCGCAGATCAACTGCTGCCCGGCATTTCTGCCAACATCGGCGTCTACCCCACCGAACCCGACGCTGATCCCCTGACAGAATGGCTCGCCTCCTGCGCCGCGTTCCAACCCCTTGCCAGCGATGCCCAGCTTGTGCTGCCCGGCCACAAGCTGCCCTTCACCGGTCTGCCCCTGCGCCTGACGCAGATGATCGAAAACCACGAACAGGCCCTGTCGCGGCTCGTGGCCTTCCTGCGCACCCCCGCCACGGCGCATGACTGCATGCTGACCCTGTTCAAGCGCGAGATTGGCGCTGCCGAATATGGCCTTGCGATTGTCGAAGCGGTCGCGCATCTGAACTGCCTCTTGCAGCGCGGCCTTGTTTCGCGCCACCTTGACGCAAATGGGCGCAACCAATGGCAGACCGTATGAAACCCGCAAAGCAAAAAGACGACATCCCCCCCGGCCCAGCCGCCATGGCCTATGCGCGCCTTGTGCAATATATCCGCAACTTCGAGGCGCAACTGGATGCCGGACACGAAGCCGCCATGGGCTTTGCCGGCGGTGAGGCAGGCGTGGTGCGCATCGAAGGCGTGGGCTTTGTCGACCCCGATATCCTGTCCTTCTATGGCCGCGATGAAGACGGGCTGAAAACCCAGCTGATCCAGCATGTCAGCCAGCTGTCCGTCGTCCTGCGCGCCGTGCCCAAAGCCGAACCCGAGGCCCCACCCCGCCGCATCGGCTTTGCCATGACCCCCGGTTGGCAGGGCGGGGAATCCGGTGACGGGTCCGTCTGACGCGGCCTTGCACCGCCAGCGCCCTGTGGTCCTGTCAGATGCCTGCGGCGCGGATATTTGTACAACATTGAAAGCGCTGTTTTCTCTTTGCCCAAATACTCATGGCGCAACCTGTTCACCAACACTCCGCTGTTGGTCGTCCACGGCAGTGCCATTGGCGGGGGTTCGATGCCCCCGGCGATGGCGGCCCGTTTCAAAGGCAGCTGCGCGCATCCGACCTCGTGACAGCGTCACATGAATCAGGTATTGCCCACCCGACCAACGCATAAAGGGAACCGGACCAATGGCCGAACACAAGCATGGCAGCATGGATACACGCGTGCAGGAGAAAACCTTTGAAGGCTTCATGCGCATGGTCGCATGGGGTGCCGCCATCTCCATCGGCATCCTGATCTTCCTTGCCCTGACCAACGCCTGATCCTGTCAGATGATCGCCCGTTTTGCAGTGGTGCTGGCTGCAATCGCCCTGTTGTCGGCCTGCGCCGAGAAGGCCCCCTATGCACCTGATGAGGCTGTGCAGGCGGCCGCCTTTGTTGCCGATGCACCGCCATCCATCACCTTGTTCACGGTGATCAATAACCGCAGTGGTGGAGGCGCGCATTCGGGCCTGCTGATCAACGGATCACAGCGCGTGATGTTTGACCCCGCAGGCAGCTGGTACCACCCCAATCTGCCAGAACGTGACGACGTGCATTTCGGCATGACCGACCGCATGATCGCCTATTACATCGACTATCACGCCCGCGAGACATTCCGCGTCGTGCAGCAAAACGTGCCCTTGTCACCCGCAGCCGCAGAACAGGTCATGGCCAATGCGCTGGCCTATGGGGCTGTGCCACCCGCCCAATGCACAAACTCGATCAGCCGGGTGCTGCGCGATGTGCCCGGGCTTGAGGCGCTGGACAGCACGTGGTTTCCCCGCCGCCTGATGAAAAGCCTTGCCGAAGTGCCCGGCGTGGTTGAAGTGGTAACCACTGACGCCGATGCAGATGACAACCACGGGGTGCTGTTGCAGCAGCAGGCAGGCCTGACCGAATAATCCTGCAGGTCTTGCGGCGAAAAGGGGGCAGGTGATGCGGCTTTTCGGGGTGATCCTCGCCGGTGGTCAGGCCCGGCGCATGGGGGGCGCCGACAAGGCCCTGCTGCCCCTGCGCGGCCAGCCCCTGCTTGCGCATGTGGAGGGTCGTTTCGCCCCGCAGGTCGAACGCCTTGCCATCAGCGCCAATGGCGATCCTGCCCGCTTTGCTGCCTTTGGCCTGCCCGTCCTGCCCGATGATCAGAGCTTTGGCCCCTTGTCCGGCGTGCTTGCCGCACTCAACTGGGCCACCGCTGCCGATGCCGTTGTGACAGTCCCCGTCGATTGCCCCTTTCTGCCCGGCGACCTTGCCCCCCGCCTGTTACTGGCAGGCCCACCCGCCATGGCCCGCAGCGCTGGCCATGATCACCCGGTTTTTGCCATCTGGCCCACCGCCCTGCGTGATCCCCTGCGCGCCTTCCTTGCCAGTGGCGCCAAACCCCGCGTGACCGATTTTCTGGCAGCCCACGGTGCCGCCCGCGCCGATTTCCCCGATGACGGTGCCTTTTCCAACCTGAACACCCCCGCCGATCTGGCCGCGGCCGAGGCAATCTTATGAACATCTACGGCATCATCGGCTGGAAGAACGCCGGCAAGACCAGCCTCATGGAACGCCTTGTCGCCCATATCACCGCGCTTGGTTTCAGCGTCTCGACTGTCAAACACGTGCACCATGACGTTGATCTTGATCAGCCCGGCAAGGATACCTTCCGCCACCGCGCTGCCGGTGCGCGTGAAGTGGTGCTGGCATCCGCCCACCGCTTTGCCATCCTGCACGAACATCGCGGGCCAGAGCCTGACCTGACCGCCGTTCTGGCCCGTATGGCCCCCGTCGATCTGGTGCTCGTCGAAGGCTACAAACGGGATGCCCATGCCAAGGTCGAGGTGTTTCGCACCGGCGAAGCGCGCCAACTGATTGCGCCGGGCGATCCTACCGTGCGCGCCGTGGCCACCGATACCGCCGTCGATGTCGCCGTGCCCGTGCTTGACCTGAACGATACCGCTGCTGTGGCAGATTTCATCATGCGCGAGGTCGGGCTTGTTTGACCGGGTGATCATGGTTGACTGGTCAGGCCGCGCCACACGCAGCCCCGCCCGCCCGTCAAAGGATGCCATCTGGGTCGGTGTGCAGGACGCAGGCCCTGCAACGCAAACCTACCATCGCAGCCGCGCCGAGGCTGAGGTTCAGGTGCTGGCACTTCTCGCCGAAGGCGGGCGGCAATTGGTGGGGTTTGATTTCCCCATGGGCTATCCGCAGGGTTTTGCCCGTGCCCTGACCGGGCAGAACAGTGCGCGCGCGCTGCATGGCTGGCTGGCAGAACACGTGCAGGACGGCACCGACAACCGCAATAACCGCTTTGATGTGGCAGCCAGCATCAACCGCCAATTGGCAGGGCAGGGGCCGTTCTGGGGCTGCCCGAAGCAGGCCCCGCGCGCCGGTCTGCCTTGCCTGAAAACGGTCGATTACACAGCCCTTGGCCTGAACGAAAAGCGCCGGGTCGAACGCGAAAACCCGCCTGCCAAACCCGTCTGGCAATTGCTGGGCGCGGGGTCTGTGGGCTCACAAGCGCTGCTGGGTATTCCGGTCGTGCACCGCCTTGCGCTGGCCACGGGGGCCGCCATCTGGCCCTTTGAAGCCTTGCGCGATCTGACCCTGGCCGAGGTGTACCCATCGCTTTTGGCGCGCGCCGTCAGTGCCACTGCTGACCCCATTCCCGACCGTGCTCAGGTGCGCCTGCTCGCGCAGGCGCTGTGGCAACTGGCGCAGAAGGGCCGCCTTGCCGAGCTGTTTGATGTGCCACCCGAGGCGCATGAGGAAGGCTGGATCCTTGGCGCAGGCCATGCACCCTTGTTGGAACAGGCTTTGTCATGGAGCTGACCATTCACCACCACCTGCCGCACGCGCTGCGCGAACAGGCAGCGGCGCTGTACTGGCAGGCCTTCGGTGCCAAGCTGGGCCGTGTGATGGGCCCTGATGCACGCGCCCTGCGCCTGATTGCGCGCATCATCCGCAGCGATCATGCCATTGTCGCCATGGCGGGGGATCAGCTTGTTGGCCTTGTCGGCTACAAAACCCCGCGCGGGGCATTCGCCAGCGGCACCTTCGGTGATCTCTGGGCGATCTACGGCATGGGCTGCCTGTGGCGCGCAGCCGTTCTGCGCCTTCTGGTGCGCGATGTTGATAACGAACGCTTTCTGATTGATGGCCTCTGCGTGGCACCCGACGCGCAAGGGCAAGGCGTGGGCACGGCCCTGCTGGACGCCGTCGCGATCGAGGCCGAGGCGCGTGGCTACCGCGCCTTGCGGCTGGATGTTGTCGATACCAACCCCCGCGCCAAGGCATTGTATGAACGCGAAGGCTTTCGCGTGATCAACGAAACCCGCATGGGCCTGCTTGGGTATGTGTTCGGGTTTGCGCGGTCTGCGACGATGGTGCGCGAATTGTAACCGCCGACAGGGGCGAATTTTCGACGAAAATTCGTGGGCACAAACTGTGCCCTGCCTGACGCGAACACGAATTTTCGTCGAAAATTCGGGTCCCTAATCAAACGTGCCCGTCACCCGCCCCAGCAGCATGAAGGCCCGCGCCGTGCGCGTATCGGCCAGATCGATCAGCTCTGCATCGCTCGCATTTGCCTCAAAGGCCGCAAAGGCCTTGTCGAAGGCCCGCAGGAAATGGTGGCCTGCATCGCGGAAGATCGGGTCTTCGCGCATCCGCGTTGCCGTCAGTGCCAAACTTGCCCGGTCCCTGATGCCACCCAGTGCCGCAATCGTCCGCCCCCGCTCGCCCGCTGCAAAGCGCCGCCAGACCTGCGGATGCGCCCGGTCAGGTACCAGATCATCCATGTAGATGCCTTCCTGGCTCAGCAGCGTCAGCACATCCTGCGCCGCCCTGATCAGCTTGGCCGTCTGCCTGTCCTCCAGCGCCGCCCGCAGTGCCCGGAACCCCGCCTTGTCATCCGCATCTTCCGGAAACTGCACCGCCCGGATGAAATCCGCCGTGCTGACCGGCGGGCGCAGATCTTCCGCCGGTGTGCCCAGCGCCAGACCCGGCTCATCATCCGATGTCGGCCGCGGTGCTGCCAGTGCCGCCTTCCGGTCCGCCGATGGCACCGTCAGCGCCGTATCCCTGCGGCTGCTGAACGTCGCCAACGCCGCATCCGCCTGCCGCGCCGTTGCCGCGATCTCGTCAATCTTGCGCTCGACCGATGCCTTCAGCCCCACCGCCCCGCCCTGGCCCTGCGCGATATAGGCCTTGCGCATCGCATCAACCGTGGCCTGCAACCGCGCCGCCTCAGCCCGCAGTGCCCGCACCGACCGCAACGTCACCACCGATGCCCAGATCAGCGCCAGCGGCAGAAACACCACCAGCAACGTCATCACCAGCCCCAGCGTCCCTCCCGCCGTCCCTTCCTGCGCCCGCAGCACATAGGCCACCACCGCAATCACCCAGACAACCGCCAGCAGCCCCGCCACAACCTCGGCCGTCTCGAACCGACGTGTTGCATCCGGCCGTGCCGATAGGCCAAGCTCTGCCGGAATCTTTTCGCGTTGGTCTGCCATCGGACAGGTCCTGTCAGTATGGGTCAGATAAAGCGGATGCTCAGCACTTCGTAACTGCGCTGCCCACCCGGCGTGCGCACCTCAACGCTGTCACCTTCGTCCTTGCCGATCAGCGCCCGCGCCAGCGGGCTTTTGATGTTCAGCCTGCCGTTTTCGATATCCGCCTCGGGCTCGCCCACGATCTGATAGGTCTTTTCCTCGCCCGAATCTTCATCCGCAATCGTCACCGTCGCCCCGAACTTGATCGTCCCTGACAGTTTCGTGGGATCAATCACTTCCGCCAGCGATACAATCGCCTCCAGCTCCTTGATGCGCCCTTCGATGAAGCTCTGCTTTTCGCGCGCCGCATGGTATTCCGCGTTCTCTGACAGATCGCCATGTTCGCGAGCCTCGGCAATCGCCCGGATCACCGCCCCGCGTTCCACCGACTTCAACTGCTTCAGCTCTTCATCCAGTGCAGTGAACCCTGCACGGGTCATCGGAATCTTGTCCATTACGCGCCTTGCCATCAACAAAAAAGCAGCGCCACGGTCCCGCTTCGGGCCGTGGCTTGCTGCATGCGTCAAACTGACCGCATGGGGCCGCAATTGCAAGGGGCTTGGCGGGAATTTGCCGCAAGCCTGCCACGTGGCGTTACGGTTGACGCGCGCCATGGCTTAGGGCACATCCCTAGACGCAATTTTGTTACGCGAAGGGCAGCTGGCATGACGATCACGCGCGAAAAGATGGATTACGATGTCGTCATCGTGGGTGCAGGCCCCGCTGGCCTCTCTGCCGCCATCAAACTCAAGCAGCTGAACGCCGATCTGACCGTGGTCGTGCTGGAAAAAGGCTCCGAGGTCGGCGCGCATATCCTGTCGGGCGCCGTGCTTGACCCCTGCGGTCTGGATGCCCTGCTGCCGGATTGGCGCACCATGGGCGCGCCGATTGCGACCGAGGTAAAAGAAGACAACTTCTATGTTCTTGGCCCCGCAGGACAGTTGCGCATCCCCAACTGGCCGATGCCCGGCTTCATGTCGAACCATGGCAATTACATCGTCTCTATGGCCAATGTCTGCCGCTGGCTGGCAGGCGTGGCCGAAGGTCTGGGCGTTGAAATTTTCCCCGGCATGTCCTGCAGCGAACTGGTGTTCGATGGTGACCGTGTCGCTGGCGTGGTGGCCGGCGAATTCGGGCGCGATCCCGCCACGGGCGAGCCGGGCGCGGGCTATGAACCGGGGATGGAGCTGCACGGCAAATACGTCTTCCTGTCCGAAGGCGTGCGCGGCAGCCTGTCAAAGCAGGTGATCGAAAAATACGATCTGGCCAAGGGGGCCGAGCCGCAGAAATACGGCCTTGGCATGAAGGAAATCTGGGAAATTGACCCCGCCAAGCACCGCCTTGGCACTGTCACGCATACCATGGGCTGGCCCTTGGGCAGCAATGCAGGCGGCGGTTCATTCATCTATCACCTTGAAAACAATCAGGTCTATGTGGGCTTCGTAGTGCATCTGAACTACGAAAACCCGCACCTGTTTCCCTATATGGAATTCCAGCGCTTCAAGCATCACCCGATGGTGGCAGACCTGCTGAAGGGTGGCAAACGCGTGGCCTACGGCGCGCGGGCCATTTCCGAAGGTGGCTGGCAATCCTTGCCAAAACTGGTCGCCCCCGGTGTGGCCCTGCTGGGCTGTTCTGCGGGCATGGTCAACGTGCCCCGCATCAAGGGCAACCATAACGCCATGCTGTCAGGCATTGCCGCAGCCGAGGCCGCGCACGCCGCCATCACCGCAGGCCGTATGGGTGATGAACTGGCAGGGTATGAAGCCTTGGTGCGCACCGGCCCCATTGCGAAAGACCTGAAAAAAGTGCGCAACGTCAAACCCTTGTGGTCACGCTATGGGCTTGTGGCCAGCCTGATGGGCGGCGGCGTGGACATGTGGGCCAACACCATTGGCCTGACCGTGTTTGGCACGCTGAAACACGGCAAGACCGATGCCGCAGCCACCGGCAAGGCGGCTGATTTCCCGGTAATTGATTACCCCAAACCTGATGGCGTGCTGTCCTTTGATCGTCTGACAAACGTCGCCTACAGCTTTACCAACCATGATGAGGCGCAACCGGCCCACCTGAAACTGCGAGATCCGTCGGTGCCCATCAGCATCAACCTGCCGCAATACGCCGAACCCGCGCAACGCTATTGCCCGGCAGGCGTGTACGAGGTGCTGGGCGAAGGCGCATCGGCGACGTTCCGCATCAACTTCCAGAACTGCGTGCATTGCAAGACCTGCGATATCAAGGACCCGTCGCAGAACATTGTCTGGACCACGCCGCAGGGCGCAGGCGGGCCGAACTACCCGAATATGTAAGCGGAACTATTCGGATCAGCCGCGCGCCGTCTGTGTTTCTTGGCAGATTTGGCCCGTGGCAAATCTGCCCGCACCCCAGCCCGGCCACGGACTGGGCGTTCTTCACGGAAAACGTCCACCGGACGTTTTCTGATCGCTCATCAGCCCCCAAAGGCAGGTGCAAGATGATGCCTGAAGAAAAGGTGTTGTTCCTTCGGTTCCCTCTTCGAAACCGTCTGATGGGCCTTCCAGTGGAAGGACCATCGGTTTCGTTGGTCACATCGGTAACGATGTGGCCAAGGGGCCATCAGCTATCCAGACGGGTGTAATCTGCACGTGCCTGCCCCGGCGGGTGCGCTTGTCGCACCTGCCCTTGGGGGGGCAGGTGCGGGCAGATTTGTCACGGGCCAAATCTGCCAAGGAGAGGCCAGCGCGTGTTTGGGATAAAGAACAATCTCTTTCCGGCAAGCATCATCCCGCCGTAGGTCGTGCTTCAGACTGACTCTTCCCAACCCCGGCGACAAATCCGCCCCAAAGCGCTGATTCTCGCCCAATCGTTAACGCACTACTGTCTCTACGCGCGTAGAGACGGAAAGAAGACGCAATAAAGACCGATAAAAGACCAGCATTCTGTGCCCAAAAACGCAGATTAACGCAGCGTTCGCAACGGCTTGGACGCCACTCCTCATCCATTTCAAACGCACACGCCCCGCACCCCTAAACACCAAACTCCCCCCATCCCCCGAACTTGTGACCGCCCATAAACGCCACCCCGCATTGCCCTTCCCCCACCCCCGCGCTAGGCTTATCTGCAGCCCTGCCCGGAGACCCCCATGCGCCCTTTTCCCGCCCGCCTGCTTGCCTCTGTTGCCCTGACACTTGGCCTTGCAGCACCCGTGTTCGCGCAGGAAAACCCCGGTGCCTATCTTGCCGCCCGCTCTGCCGCGCTTGACCGCAACTATGCCGAAGCCGCCGTCTGGTTTGGCCTTGCTCTTGAGGATGACCCTGAAAACATTGGGCTTTTGGAAGGCGTCCTGCAGTCGCGCCTTGGTCTGGGCGATTTTGCCGGGGCCGCTGCCGTTGCCGAAAAGCTCATCGCCGCAGGCCAGCCCGGACAGGGTGCCCCCATCGCGCTGATGGTCACCCGCGCCGATGCCGGTGATTTTGATGCCATTCTGGCCGATACATCCGGTGCCGGTGTCAGCGCGCTGTATGACCAGTTGGTCAAGGCCTGGGCCGAGATCGGCAATGGCCGCATGACCGAAGGCCTGGCCGGGTTTGACGAGATCACCAAATCCCCGGGGCTCGAGGCATTTGGCCTGTATCACCGCGCCCTCGCCCTTGCCTCCGTGGGTGATTACGAAGGCGCCGAAGCGATCCTCTCCGGCGAAACCAACGGCCCAATCACCCTGATGACCCGCGGTGTCATCGCCCGCGTGCAGATCCTGTCGCAGCTCGAACGCAACCCCGATGCCCTTGCATTGCTTGACCAAGTCTTTGGAACTGAACCGAATTCTGTGATCGAAGGTCTGCGCGGCCGTCTGCGTGCAGGCGAACCCATTCCCTATGATGTCACGCGCAATGCCAAGGATGGCCTTTCCGAAGTGATGTTCACCATCGCCGTTGCCCTGAACGCCGAGGCCGATGATACCTTCACCCTGATCTACGCCCGCGCCGCCGCCCACCTGCGCCCCGACAATACCGAAGCCGTGCTGCTGGTGGCCGAGTTGCTGAACAACCTTGGCCAGTATGACCTTGCCGCCGGTACCTTTGCCGATGTCCCAGCAACTGATCCAAGCCATTACATCGCCGAAATCGGCCGCGCCGAGGCCTTGCACAATGCCGGCAAGGACGAGGCCGCATTAGAGGCGTTACAGGCCCTGTCGCGCAGTAATCCCGAAGTCCTTGCCGTGCACATGGCCCTTGCCGATACCCTGCGCCGCGAGGAACGTTTTGCCGATGCGGTTGCCAGCTATGACGCCGCCATCGCGCTGATCCCCGAACCCCAGCCCGGCCATTGGCCAGTCTTTTACAGCCGGGGTGTCAGCCATGAACGTACCGGCAACTGGGCGGCAGCCGAGGCCGATTTCCGCAAGGCGCTGGCCCTGAATCCTGAGCAACCGCAAGTGCTTAACTACCTTGGCTACAGCTTTGTTGACCGTGGTGAGAACCTTGAAGAAGCCCTGACACTGATCGAAAAGGCCGTCGCGCTGAACCCGGACGCCGGTTACATCATCGACAGTCTGGCATGGGCCTATTTCCGCCTTGGCCGCTACGCCGATGCCGTGGCGCCGATGGAAAAGGCCTCGCTGCTGGAACCGGTTGATCCGGTGGTGACAGACCATCTGGGTGATGTTTACTGGGCCGTTGGCCGCAAACTGGAAGCGCAGTTCCAATGGCGCCGCGCCTTGTCGTTCAACCCGACCGAGAAAGACGCCACCCGCATCCGCCGCAAGCTGGAGGTGGGGCTGGACGTGGTGCGCGCAGAAGAAGGCGCGCCACCCATTCCGCCCTTGGCAAAGGCTGTGCCAGAGGTTGCCCCTGCGACGGATGATAACTGAATTCGCCCCGGCCAAGATCAACCTTTGCCTGCATGTTACAGGGCGGCGGGCTGATGGCTATCATCTGCTTGACAGTCTGGTGGTGTTCGCTGGTGTGGGTGACAGCATCACCGTTCAACCGGCTGACCATCTGTCACTTGCGATTACCGGCCCACAGGCAGCGCATCTGCCCGTGACCGATGATAACCTTGTCCTGCGCGCCGCACGGGCTTTTGGGGCAGGGCAGGGCGCGGCCATCACGCTGGAAAAGCATTTGCCCGTGGCCTCTGGCATTGGCGGCGGGTCGGCTGATGCCGCTGCAACGCTGCGCGCATTGGCGCGGCTGTGGGGGGCTGCCATGCCTGCTGCACTGACATTGGGGGCCGATGTGCCCGTTTGCCTGTCCGGCAAACCTGCGCGCATGCAAGGCATTGGCGATCAGGTCAGCACATTGCCACATGCCTTGCCGCCTGTCTGGATCGTGCTGGCCAACCCGATGGTGGCCCTGCCGACACCTGCGGTTTTTGCGGCCCTGACCAGCCGCGAAAACCCGCCCATGGCACCGATCCCGACCTTTGCCGATGCTGTGGCATTTGCAGGCTGGCTGGCGCAAATGCGCAATGATCTGGAACCATCGGCCATGCAGGTGGCCCCTGTCATTGCCGATGTCAAAACTGCAATCGCGGCAACCGATCATTGCCTGCTGGCCCGCATGTCCGGTTCTGGTGCGACCTGCTTTGGCCTTTATGGCAGTGCCACCCATGCAGCCAACGCTGCCCGCAGCCTGCGCCAGCGTGCCCCGGCCTGGTGGGTGGCAGAGGCGCAGCTTTTGTCGTAGAGCCAAAAAGTTTTCAGAAAACTTTTTGCAAAAATCTTCACAAGATTTTTGGGCCCGGCGTCAAGCGTCTAGAACAGATCAAGCAACCGTTGCAGATAGTCCCGCTCGTTCTCGGGGCGTGCCTGATCGCCGGAACGCCGCCGGATTTCCTCAAGCAAGTCTTGCGCGCGGCGATAGACGTCTTCGCCTTGCAACAGGTTCCGGTCTGATCCGATCCGCGCCGCATCGCCGGTATCACGACCCAGCGGGTCAATCTGGCTGCCGGGTTCATTCTGTCCGAACTGTTCGCCTGCCTGCCGTTCGCCTTGCTGCTGTTCGCGCTGTTCCTGCGCCAAGGCTTCGCCGAAGGCGCGCATGCCGTCGCGCATGGCTTCCATCGCTTCGGCCTGCCGGTCCAGTGCGCCGTTCAGATCGCCGTCACGCAAGGCATCTTCGGCCTGTTCCATTGCGCGGCCAGCGTCTTCCAAGGCCTGTCGTCCCGCTTCGCCCTGTTCCGTGCCATCGCCGGGCAATTGCCGCCCGTTCAGCTGATCCAACTGGCGCTGCAGATCGCGCTGGCGTTCGGCAAGGCTGCGGTTGTCGGGCCCCTGACCTTCGCCCTGACCCTCACCTTCACCCTGACCGCTACCCTGGCCGGGCTGCTGACCCGGCTGCTGCCCCTGACCGGGTTGCTGACCCTGACCAGGTTGTTGGCCGGGCTGTTGCCCCTGCTGGCCATCCTCGCCCTGCTGCCCTTCATTCGGCTGGCCGTCCTGATTGCCCTGCAAATCCTGGAACGTCTCATCCGACAGGTCCTGCTGATCGCGCAGCGTTTCCTGCATGTCGCGCATCGCCTGCTGGCCCGGCCCACCCTGACCGCCGCTGCCCTGACCCTGCACCACCTGCATGTTTTCCATGAACTCGCGCAGCTGCTCCATCAGCTCCGCCGCTTCCGCCGTCTTGCCCTCTTCCATCAGCCTTTGCAGCTCGTCCAGCATCTGCTGCAACTGGTCGCCTGACATCGCCTGACCCTGCTGGTTCTGCGACATCTGCCCATCCGGGTTCTGTTCGGCCTCGCGTGCAAGCTGGTTCACGTATTCATCCAGCGCCTGCTGCATTTCGTCCATCAGCCGGTCAATTTCCTCGGGGCTTGCCCCGTTGCGGATTGCCTCATCCAAGCGGTCTTGCGCGCGTTGCAGGCGCGCCAGTGCGGATGCCAGATCGCCCTCTTCCACCAGAAGTGCGATATCCCACAGCTCGGCTGCAATTTCATCACGCGCCTCAACGGTGAGGTCGCGCTTTTCCGCGTCCAGCCGCCGCAGCGCCACCCGCAGCCGCAGATAGGCCCGTTCATTGCGGATCAATGCCTCCGGCTTGTGCGTGATGGCCTTCAGGTATTGTACGGACAAGGGCGCATTCGCCCGGCTCCACAGCAGATCGCGCCGCACCTCGATCAGGGCGGCGGCAAACGGGTCAAAGAACCGCTTGCCCGGCAGAACCACCGCCACCGGGGCCGCCGCGCCCATCTGATTGGCCGCATCCGATGCCTGATAGGTCATCGTCACCGGCAGGTTCGCAAAGGGATGCTCTGACAGATCGTCGATCAGTACTTCGGTGAATTTTGCCCGGTCCCCAGTGACCGGCAAGGGCAGGTCCAAAACGACGGGTTCGCGCGCCTCGGGCTCGGCTGTCAGGCCAAAGCGCCGGTCAACATTGGGCAGATCAAGCGCGATGGTCACTTGCCCTGCCACTACGCCGTAATCATCCGTGGCTGCGAAGCTTTGGGTAAATTCTCCCGTGCCCTTGCGGCTGATTTCACCTTCCGGCGCAATAGTCGGTGGCGCATCGGCCACGATCACAATGTTCCACGTGCGCCCCCCTGCGCCGCCGATTTCGATTTCGCCCGACTTTACCGCCACGAAATCATGCTGCACGTCAGACGCCGGTGGCACCACGGTGCGCCCGGACACGGTTTCTGACAGCGTCAGTTGGCCCACTTCGCCATAAAGCCGGAATTGCAGGCGCGTGCCTGCGGGCAGTGAAAGTTCGGCCTGATCCACATCGTTCAGATATAGCGATGGCTTGCCGGTATAGGCAGGTGGTTGTGCCCAGCCTTCCCATGTTGGCCCCGTCACCGCGGCCACGCCACCGCCCGGCAGTGCCGCCCCTGCAGACGTTACCCGCCAGAGTGATCCGAACAGCACCGCCATCACCAGCGCCGTCAGCGCCACATAGCGCAGCGCGAACGGGTCGCGCGCGGCCACGCGCAGGTCAGGCTCAACCGCCCGCGCGGCTGCGGCCCGTGCAGCCATGCGCTGCACATGTGCTTGCCAAACCGCTTGGCTGGCCGGATCGCCCGCACCAATCGCTTGTGTATCTTGCAACGCCGCAATGGGCCGCCCCGGCAAGCGGCTGTCCAGCCGCGCCATCGCCTCGGCCTCGGTCGGGCGGGCAAAGTGCCGCAACGCATACCAGCCCGAAAAGCCCAGCCCGATGACCGTGGCCACCAGCCCGGTCCAGACCACCTCCATCGCCAAACGGTTATGCGCATCAAACGCCAATGCCGCCAGCACCAGCATCAGCACCGTCCACAAGGGCCAGAACGCCCGCGTGATCCGTTCCGCCCACAGCCCTGCCAGCGTCAGCCGCAAAGGCCCACGCAGTCGTGCAAGTGCCGCCTGGCTGTCTGTCTGGATCATGCGCCTCGCCGGGGTGGGGTCATAGCCATGAGGGTAACCTATCGCGTTTCAGCATTTCGTCAAAGGTAGGTCTTTCCCGAATGACGGCGAATTGATCCCCGTTCACCAGCACCTCGGGCACCAGCAGACGCGAGTTGTATTCCGAAGACATGACGGCACCGTAGGCCCCCGCTGACCGGAAGGCCACCAGATCACCCTCGCCCACAGGGGCCATCGCGCGGCCCTTGGCAAAGGTATCACCCGATTCGCACACAGGACCCACAATATCAAAGACTTGCGCCTCAATCCCCGGTGCTGGTTCCACCACCGGCACAATGTCATGGTGCGCGCCGTACATGGCCGGGCGCACCAGATCATTCATCGCTGCATCAAGGATCAGGAAATCGCGTCCTTCGCCATGCTTGAGGTAAATCACCCCCGCCACCAGCAGGCCCGCATTGCCCGAAATCAACCGCCCCGGTTCAATTTCAATCTCGCAGCCCAGATCGCCCACTGTCCGCTTGATGAGCGCGCCATAGTCCATCGGCAAGGGCGGGGCTTCATTCGACCGCGTATAGGGAATGCCAAGCCCACCGCCCAAATCAAGCCGGCGAATATCGTGCCCTTCACTGCGCAATTGCCGCGTCAGGTCTGCCACCATGAGGTAAGCCTGCTCGAACGGCGCAAGATCGGTCAGCTGGCTGCCGATGTGCACGTCAATCCCGACCACATCCAAGCCCGGCAGTGCGGCAGCTTCGGCATAGACGGCACTGGCGCGGCTGATCGGGATGCCGAACTTGTCACCCTTCTTGCCCGTTGAGATCTTTTCATGCGTCTTTGCATCCACATCCGGGTTCACCCGGATGGTGATGGGCGCGACCTTGCCCATGCTACTCGCCACCTCTGACAGTGCGCGCAATTCAGGCTCGCTTTCGACGTTGAACTGCCGGATGCCACCTTCCAGCGCCACACGCATTTCCGCCGGCGTCTTGCCCACGCCCGAGAACACGATCCGTTCACCCGGCACCCCGGCCGCGCGTGCCCGCATGTATTCACCCATGCTCACCACATCCATGCCCGCGCCCAGATCGCCCAGCGTTTTCAACACGGCCACGTTCGACAGCGATTTGATCGCAAAGCACACCTGATGCGGCAGGGGCGACAGCGCCTCGGTGAAGAGGTGGTAATGGCGCGTCAGGGTCGCTGTGGAGTACACGTAGAACGGCGTGCCCACGCTGGCTGCAATTTCGGAAATCGCCACGTCTTCGGCATGCAAATGGCCGTTCTTGTAGGTGAAATGGTCCATCAGCCTTGCCTGTTTCTGCGCCCCCGCTGCGTATAGCAGAACCCTGTTCAGGTGCAATCGGCGCGGCTGGCCGCAAAAACCTTCACAAGGTTTTTGGCAAGAGTTTTCTGAAAACTCTTGCGCCCGCCCGGACCGCCAGTTGCAAACTCTTGCGCTTGCCGCGCGCCTGCCGCACCTTGCCCGAAACTAGGGGGAACATCATGGCACGCACGATCATCATCCAATCCCACGGCGGCCCCGAGGTCATGGCGCTTGTCGACCGCCCCGTGCCCGCCCCGGCCGCCGGTGAGGTGACCATTGCCCACCACGCCATCGGCCTGAACTACATTGATACCTACCACCGCTCTGGCCTTTACCCGCTTGCCCTGCCCAGCGGTCTTGGGTCCGAGGCGGCGGGCGTCATCACCGCTATCGGCGAAGGGGTCACCCATCTTGCTGTCGGTGACCGTGTCGCCTATGCCGGTGGGCCGCCCGGTGCCTACACCGCCGCGCGCACCATGGCCGCCGCCCCGCTTGTGCGCCTGCCCGATGCCATCGCCTTTGATACCGCCGCCGCGATGATGCTCAAGGGCCTGACCACGCATTACCTGTTCCGCCGCACTGTGCCCATCACGCCCGCAGACACGATCCTGTTTCATGCTGCCGCAGGTGGCGTTGGCCTGATCGCCTGCCAATGGGCGCGGTCCGAAGGTATTCCGCTGATCGCCACCGCAGGCAGCGATGACAAGTGCCAGATGGCACTGGATCATGGTGCAACCCATGCCATCAACTACCGGACCACCCCTGATTTCGCCGCCCGCGTCCGCGAGTTGACCAGGGGCCGGGGAGTGGATGTGGTGATGGATGGTGTGGGCAAGGATACGTTCGAAGGCTCGCTGAACGCCCTACGCCCACTTGGCATGATGATCAGTTTTGGCAATGCCAGCGGCAAGGTGCCACCTTTTGATATTGGCATTCTGGCCGCCAAGGGATCATTGAAGATCACCCGCCCCACGCTTTTCGCGCATACGGCTGACCCTGCCGTGCTTCAGCAGATGGCAGCAGAATTGTTCGAAAAGGTGCAATCGGGTGCTGTGAACATCCGCATAGACCAGCGCTTTGCGTTGGAAAATGTCGCCGATGCCCATCGCACGCTGGAATCCCGCAGCACAACTGGCGCCACAGTCCTGACCGTCTGACAGGGGCCTAAAAATTTTCGCCGAAAATTTTCAGACCCCTCATGCCGCGCGCGACCGCAAAAACAGATAGAGGGGCAATCCGCAGGATACGCCAATGCAGAACGTTGCCGGAATGGCGATCAGGTTGGCCCAGGCCTTGCGCTGCACGGTCTCGGCGATCACCCACACGGTCAGCGCAATCGCCGCAATCGTCAGATCCCAGGTCAGGCCCGTGGTCGAGGCGTTGACATACCACGCATCAATCAGCCCGCTAAGGCCGGTGCCTGTTTCATTCATGTACCGGATGAACCAGTACATCGGGTGAATGGCACCCCAGACGGCCAAAGCCAGATAGACCCACCGCATCACAGATCGGCCCCCGGCCCGCTGATCCCCACGTTTACACCGCCGACATTGCCGCTGACACTGGGCGAAACGTTCACGCCACCTGGCCCCACGTTGATCCCCAGGCCGAGTTCAGGGCCACCATTGCAGCCTGCCAGCCCAAACACCGCCAGCAAGAACGCAAGCTGCTTCATGGCTCGACCAGAGACGGGTTGACCACGACAACGCCGGCCGCAACCTCACCGGACACCGTCACACCCGGCGCTCCATCCGCCGAAGGTGCCCCGTCCGCGCCGCAGCCCACCAAAGTCAGCACTGCCAAGATTGCAATCACCCGCATTCCGAACCCTCCCATGTCTAAACCTTACTCTGCCAGCGCCGCCCGCCAGCGGGCAATCTGTTCGCGCACCCGCATCGGCGCCGTTCCGCCATAAGAGGTGCGGCTGTTCACGGAATTCTCAACCCCCAGCACGCCAAACACATCTGCCGTAATGCCCGCGTGAACGCCCTGCATGTCTGCCAGCGTCAGGTCCGGCAAATCGCAGCCCTTGCCTTCGGCCATGGCCACCAGCGCGCCCGTGACATGATGCGCATCACGGAACGGCAGGTTCAGTGTGCGCACCAGCCAATCCGCCAGATCCGTCGCCGTGGAGAAGCCCGACCCCGCCGCCACTGCAAGGCTTTCGCGGTTGGCCGTCATGTCCGCCACCATGCCCGTCATCGCGGCCAGCGCCAGCATCAGCGTATCGGCTGCGTCAAACACCTGTTCCTTGTCTTCCTGCATGTCCTTCGAATAGGTCAGCGGCAGGCCTTTCATCACCGTGAACAAGGCCACTGTCGCCCCCATGATCCGCCCCAGCTTGGCCCGCAACAATTCCGCCGCATCCGGGTTTTTCTTTTGCGGCATGATGGACGAACCCGTTGTCCACTTGTCACTCAGCCGCACAAAGCGGAACTGCGCCGTGGACCAGATCACCAATTCTTCCGCAAACCGGCTCAGGTGCATGGCGCAAATGGCCGAGGCAGACAGAAACTCCAGTGCGAAATCCCGGTCGCTGACCGAATCCAGACTGTTCGCCGTAGGCCGGTCAAACCCCAACGCCTCTGCCGTCATGTGCCGGTCAATCGGGAAAGATGTCCCCGCCAGTGCGGCCGCCCCCAGGGGGCATTCGTTCATCCGCGCGCGCGCATCCGCAAAACGCCCGCGATCCCGCGCCAGCATTTCGACATAGGCCAGCATGTGATGCCCCCATGTCACCGGCTGCGCCGTCTGCAAATGCGTAAAGCCTGGCATCACCCAATCGGCCCCTGCTTCGGCCTGCGCCAGAAACGCCCCCATCAGCGCGGTGATCCCGTCCACAGCCGCATCACACTGATCACGCACCCAGAGGCGGAAATCCACCGCGACCTGATCATTTCGCGACCGCGCCGTATGCAACCGCCCTGCCGGTGCGCCAATGATATCCTTCAGGCGCGCTTCAACATTCATGTGAATGTCTTCCAGATCGGTGCGGAATTGAAACTTTCCGGTTTCAATCTCTGACAACACCGTGAGAAGGCCTTCCCCGATGGCCTCTGCATCCTTATTCGTCAGAATGCCCGTTGCTGCCAACATGGCGGCATGGGCGCGGCTGCCCCGTATGTCCTGGGCGTAAAGCCGTTGGTCAAACCCGATCGAGGCATTGATGGCCTGCATGATCGCGTCCGGGCCTTCGGCAAAACGCCCGCCCCACATGGTGTTGGCTGAACTTGAAGTCATGGGTTACCCTTTGGGAGCGGTGAATGCGCAAGATACTTGGCCTCGTTTATACGGCCCTTCTGTTGGGTGCAAACCCAGTGCTGGCAGATGTCAGCGCCTTGCGCACGGGCGATATGCTGAAGCTGAACCTTGTGGCGCCCACGGCCCTGCCGGATGTTGCGCTGCTGGATGGCGAAGGGGCCGAACACAGCCTGTCACAATGGAAGGGGCAATGGGTGGTGCTGAACTTCTGGGCCACATGGTGCGCGCCCTGCCGGCACGAGATGCCATCGCTGGACCGTTTGCAGGTGGCGATGCCGGAACTGGCCGTGCTGCCCGTGGCCACAGGGCGCAATTCGGTGGACGGGATCACGCGGTTCTATGAAGAAGCGGGGGTGGCAAACCTGCCCGTGCTTCTGGACCCGAAATCAGAACTGGCGCGCAACATGGCCGTGATGGGCCTGCCCGTGACGGTGATCCTGAACCCGCAGGGGCAAGAGGTGGCGCGTCTGATTGGCGATGCGGAATGGGATAGTGCAGATGCCAAGGCCATTCTGGCCGCAATGATGGCAGAGGCACCCTGACAGGGAAGATGGGCAAACCTGCCCATCCCTACATCACAGGGGCAAACGCTCCAGCGTCCAGCCTTCCCTTGCCAACAGGTTCAGCACCCCTTCTTCGCCCGAAAGGTGCAGCGCCCCAAAGGCTGCAAAGACCGGGCCATCCTCGGCGGCCCCTTCGATCACCGGAATCCAGCTGCGGTTGCGCGCGTTCATCAACAACTCTTCCATCAGCGCGAACTCTTCGGCCACCCGTTCAGGCGTGTAGCCCGGCAAGGACAGCGCCTGATCCTGCATCAATTCCCACACCACCCGGCTGTTTTCCGCGAAATAGGCATCCGCCAGCGTAACGGAACTGTCGGCCGCATTCGCCTCCATCGCCAAAGCTGACTGCACCATGTCGATCTGATCGCTTTTCGGCATGGACCCGAACAGCTGGAAGACCGTGTCATAGGGTTCCAGCGCCCGCACCGGCACGCCCGCCGCCTGCGCCGTTTCCATGACCGCGTGATCCAAGCCGTCTTTCTCGGCCATTGCGGCCATCGCGCAGGGCGGCACTGTCAGCAGGATGGAAATATACCATGGCTGAAACTTTGCCGCCATGAATGACGGGATCTGCCGATCACTCATCGCTTTTGCCAGCCGCGCCCAATCATCGCTGGGCAATTGCTGCATGAGCGAAGGCCCCTCGGTGATCAGCATCACGGACGGGTCTTCCGTCATCCGCGCCATCAGTTGCTGTTCTTCTTCCGGCCCAGCCTCGACCAGCACCGTCTCGGCCGCCGTCACCAGCGGTGCAATCACCTCCAGCGTGGCCGCATGGCGTGCATCCGCCAGATGATAGGTGCCGATGATCGTTACTTCTGCATTGCCCTTGGTCGCCCGCCAGAAATTGCCCTGCGCAAAGGGCGCTGCATCTGCGCGCGCCTGCAGGTTTGCCCGCAAATCCTCGGGCATGGCGTTCAGGATGTTCTGGCCCGTACATTCGGCAAAGGCGGGCTGGCAAAAGGCAACCAGGGCAAAGGCCGTCAACAACTTACGCAACATAAAGCCTTCCTTGTTC
Source organism: Pseudomonadota bacterium (assembly GCA_046049665.1). Taxonomy (GTDB): domain Bacteria; phylum Pseudomonadota; class Alphaproteobacteria; order Rhodobacterales; family Rhodobacteraceae; genus JAAFHS01. Next base: position 38,071 of record JBJOQW010000100.1, read on the forward strand.
CCGCCCATCCGATGCTTGGGCAGACGCTGCCATTGCCGGCAGGCCCTGCCAAGCAAAACTTTGCGATGATCTGATCACTTTTTTCCGCAGCGTGGGTGTTGACTCGTGGCCAGCGGGTGCCTAACTAGCCGCTCGTTAGCACTCGCCGTTGTTGAGTGCTAAAAATTTCAACCTGGAACTCAAAGGGAGTGACCCCAGATGGCATTCACACCACTGCATGACCGTGTATTGGTCCGTCGCATCGAAGGCGAAGAAAAAACCAAGGGTGGGCTTATCATCCCGGATACCGCCAAGGAAAAGCCCGCAGAGGCTGAAGTTGTGGCTGTTGGCCCCGGCGCCCGCAAGGACAGCGGCGAACTGATCGCGCCGTCCGTCAAGGCCGGTGATCGTGTTCTGTTCGGCAAATGGTCGGGCACCGAAGTGACGATCGACGGCAAGGAACTGCTGATCATGAAGGAAAGCGACATTCTGGGCGTGATCGCCTGAGGGGCGGTGCGCTGTAGCGCACCCTACGCTTTCCAACCTTAACCCATTCTAGGAGCTATCAAAATGGCTGCAAAAGACGTACGCTTTGACACCGATGCCCGCGACCGCATGCTGCGCGGCGTGAACATCCTTGCTGACGCCGTGAAGGTGACCCTCGGCCCGAAAGGCCGCAACGTGGTGATCGACAAATCCTTCGGCTCGCCCCGCATCACCAAGGACGGCGTGACCGTTGCCAAGGAAATCGAACTGGCCGACAAGTTCGAGAACATGGGCGCGCAGATGGTGAAGGAAGTTGCTTCCCGCACCAATGACGAAGCTGGCGACGGCACCACCACCGCCACCGTGCTGGCCCAGGCCATCATCAAGGACGGCCTGAAAGCCGTTGCCGCCGGCATGAACCCGATGGACCTCAAGCGCGGTATCGATCTGGCTGTGGCCAAGGTCGTGGCTGCCATCAAAGCCGCCTCGCGCCCTGTCAAGGACAGCGCCGAAGTCGCACAGGTTGGCACCATCTCCGCCAACGGCGAAGCTGAAATCGGCCGTCAGATTGCAGACGCGATGCAGAAAGTCGGCAACGAAGGCGTGATCACTGTTGAAGAAAACAAGGGTCTGGAAACCGAAACCACCGTTGTCGAAGGCATGCAGTTCGACCGTGGTTACCTGTCGCCTTACTTTGTCACCAACGCCGACAAGATGATTGTCGAACTGGAAGACGCCTACATCCTGCTGCACGAAAAGAAACTGTCGTCGCTGCAGCCGATGGTCCCGCTGCTGGAAGCGGTGATCCAGTCGCAGCGCCCGCTGGTCATCGTGGCCGAAGACGTGGAAGGCGAGGCTCTGGCCACGCTCGTCGTCAACAAGCTGCGTGGCGGCCTGAAGATCGCTGCCGTCAAGGCGCCGGGCTTTGGTGACCGTCGCAAGGCCATGCTGCAGGACATCGCCATTCTGACCGGTGGTCAGGTGATTTCTGATGATCTGGGCATGAAGCTTGAAAATGTCGGCATCGACATGCTGGGCCGTGCCAAGAAAATCTCGATCAACAAGGACAACACCACCATCGTTGACGGTAACGGCGACAAGGCCGAAATCGCAGCACGTGTGGCACAGATCCGCGCGCAGATCGAAGAAACCACGTCCGACTACGACCGTGAAAAACTGCAAGAGCGTGTGGCCAAACTGGCTGGCGGTGTTGCCGTGATCAAGGTCGGCGGCATGACCGAAGTCGAAGTGAAAGAGCGTAAGGACCGCGTTGATGACGCGCTGAACGCCACCCGCGCTGCTGTGCAGGAAGGCATCGTCGTTGGCGGCGGTGTGGCCCTTGTGCAGGCTGGCAAGGTGCTTGAAGGCCTGACCGGCGCGAACAGCGACCAGAACGCCGGGATCGCCATCGTGCGCCGCGCGCTGGAAGCCCCGCTGCGCCAGATCGCTGAAAACGCCGGTGTTGATGGTGCCGTTGTGGCTGGCAAGGTCCGTGAATCGACCGACCCGTCCTTTGGCTTTAACGCGCAGACCGAAGAATATGGCGACATGTTCAAGTTCGGCGTGATCGACCCGGCCAAAGTGACCCGCACCGCGCTGGAAGATGCGGCATCGGTGGCATCGCTGCTGATCACCACGGAAGCCATGATCGCGGATCGTCCGGCCAAGGAATCGGCTGGCGGCGGCGGCGGCATGGGCGGCATGGGCGGCATGGACGGGATGATGTAATCATCCCTGCCCATCCGGCAGAACAGGGGGCGCACCGTAAGGTGACGGCTTCTGGCTACTAGGACAAAGACGGCGGGCATCCTTGATGCCCGCC
>JBJOQW010000101.1:0-15325 GCA_046049665.1 Pseudomonadota bacterium
TCCGGCGCCACCGCCCCGCCACCGCGTGATTGCAGCGCCACCCGCAAGGACCGCGCATCCAGCGCCGGGTCCTGCACATAGATCGTTGCCCGGTAAGACCGCCCGCTGCCCGGTGGTGTGCCGTAACCCGTCACAATCACCCCTGTGAACGGATCGACCGATTCGATTGGCAGGAAATTCAGCACGTCCAATGACGCCACCCAGAGGTACTTGTTCACCTCAACCGTCGTGTTCGGATCATCCGCGTTGGAAAACAGATCCCAGATCGTGGACTGCGCCCCGTCATCACGCCCCGCCCGCGCTGAAGCCGCCCGTTCTGCTGCAACCTGCGTTGCATCCACCGGTTCCGCAGCCGCCGCGCGCCGGTTTCCGCCGAACAAACCACTGTCGCCGCTCGATATTCCACTGCCGCATCCAACAAGTGAAAATGCCAGCAAACCAAGGCTGATTGCGCGTGCGGTCCGGTTCATGAACATGCGGTTTCCCATTCTTGCCGCCGTTTAGTAACCCGCCCTGCCTGTGCTGCCAAGGCTTTTCCCTGCAAACACTGCGCTTGGACCACCCCCCAGACAGGCCGCGCTCAAATAAGGTGTGACATAGCTGCACCATCCAGTGCGTCATTGCCCTTTGCTGTATGCTTCACATTGCAAATGGGCGGCGGCGGCGCGACATATGATCCATTCCCAAGCCGGAGACCCCCGGTTTGGGCTGGACCTTATGAGATAACGAGGGAAAGACATGAAAAAGATTCTTCTTGCCACTTCGGTGCTCGCAGCAACCACCGGCTTTGCCGCTGCAGAAGTTACCGTTTCCGGCTCCGCCCGCATGGGTGTGATCTATGACGGCACCGACACGCTGTTCACCAGCCGTGTCCGCGTTTCATTTGCCATGGTCGGAACCACCGACGGTGGCGTTGAGTTCGGCGCTTCGGTCCGTAACGACCAGTCGGGCCAGGGCAACACCGCCAACAACGACTCGACCGTTTACGTTTCGGCCAACGGCCTGAAGCTGACCATGGGCGACAATGACTCGGCAGCAAACGCGCTGGTTGGTCACGTCTCCGGCGTTGGCCTCACCGGTCTGGGTGACTGGAACGAACTGCGCTACCTCGGCCAGACCGACACCTCGGTTCTGGTGGAATACACGACCGGCGCTCTGACCTTCGCAGCATCGTCCAGCCAGCTGAACGCTGGTGACGAAGCAATGTCGGTTGCAGCCAAGTACTCGACCGACGCATTCAGCGTTGCTCTGGGCTACGAAGACACGCTGGCAGCTGATCACCTGGCCCTCAAGGGCACGGCGACCTTCGGCGCAGCAACCGTCAAGGCAGTGATCTCCGACACGGATATCGCTGGCGACGACACCCAGATCGCTCTGTCGCTGGACTATGCAGCTGGCGCTGGCACCTACACCCTGTTCGTGACCGACGAAGGTGATGTGAACAACATCGGTATCGGCGCTTCGTACGACCTCGGCGGTGGCGCGTCCATCGTTGGCGGTATCGTGAACGTTGATGACCCAGCTGTTGACGACACCATCGCTGACCTCGGTATCTCGATGTCGTTCTAATCTGACCTTGTCAGGTTAAGCCGAAGGGCGGGCCCAGTGTCCGCCCTTTTGGTTTTCTGCCCGCCCTTTTGCTTTTGTGCGGCGCGGTCTATGTCTGGGCCAAAAGGGAATGCACCATGGGCCTGTCAGAAATTACCGCCGCCATTGCCACGGCCGAAACTGCCGCTGGCCGCGCGCCCGGCTCCACCCACCTGATCGCCGTGTCAAAGGTACAACCGCTGGACCGCGTTGTATCCGTGCTGGAAGCTGGCCACCGCCTGTTCGGCGAGAATTATGTGCAAGAGGCGGCGGCCAAATGGCCTGACCTGCGTGCGCAGTTTGGCCCGATATCTGTCCACATGATCGGCCCCTTGCAAACCAACAAGGCCAAGGTTGCTGTGGAATTGTTCGATGCCATTCATTCGGTGGACCGGCCTTCGTTGGCAGAAAAGCTCGCGCGGCTTGCGCAGGAACGTGGGCACTGCCCGCAACTTTTTGTACAGGTGAATACAGGTGAAGAACCGCAAAAGGCAGGCGTCCTGCCCGCAGACCTGCCTGCTTTCCTTGCGCAGTGCCGCGCGATGGACCTGCCTATCCACGGCCTGATGTGCATCCCGCCCGAAGGTCAGGATTCCGCCCCGCATTTCGTCATGCTGGCGGGCATGGCTGCCGATCACGGGCTGGCTGGCCTGTCCATGGGCATGAGCAGCGATTTTGCCTCGGCCATTGCACATGGCGCCACGCATGTGCGCGTCGGCAGTGCCATCTTCGGCAACAGGGTTTATGCGTAGGGTGCGCTATAGCGCACCTTACGCTACAGATCGAACGTCGCAAATATTGGCACGTGGTCCGATGGCCCCTCCCACCCCCGTGCGTCGCGCAGGATGCGGCTGCTGTGGCTTGCCCCCAGAATATCCGGCGTGCACCAGACATGGTCCAGCCTGCGCCCCTTGTCGGCCCCGTTCCAATCCGCCGCCCGGTAGGACCACCAGCTGTAAAGCCGCCCCTCCGGCAGATGCGCCCGCGTCACATCCTGCCACGCCCCCGCCTGCATCACCGCTGCCAGATGCTCTACCTCAATCGGCGTGTGGCTGACGATCTTCAGCAGCGCCTTGTGATCCCACACATCATCCGGTCGGGGCGCGATGTTCAGATCACCCACCAGAACAGCCCGCTCTGGCCGCTCCCCGGCAAACCAGTCCCGCATATGCGTCAGGTAATCCAGCTTTTGCCCGAATTTCTCATTCTGCGTGCGGTCCGCAATATCGCCCCCTGCAGGCACATAGCAGTTATGGATCACCACGCCATTTTCCAGCCGCGCCGCCACATGCCGCGCATGCCCAAGGCCCGCGAAATCCATGCTGCCCGCGTCTTCAATCGGCAACCGAGAGATCACCGCCACCCCGTTATACCCCTTTTGCCCCCGCGCCACGATATGGCGGTAGCCAAGTGCTGCAAACTGATCCAGCGGGATCAGTTCAACCGGGCTTTTGCATTCCTGCAGGCACAGCACATCGGGTGCCTGTTCGGCCAGCAGACGCGCCACCAGCCCTTCGCGCAGGCGGACGGAATTGATGTTCCAGGTCGCAAGGGTAAAGGTCATCGCACACTCCTGTCAGGCAGACAGGGCTAATCTGCCCTGCACGGCAATGCAAGGCGGAGCAATGCAAGGCGGGGCAATGCAAGTTCAGTCGATGGCAACGGCCGCCGTATCACACAGGTTCGACGCGTTCACCAGTTCTGACCCGTCATCAAAGACCATGCGCAGGTCGTAATCGCACGAACCCTCGGCCTCACCGCTGATCACCACTTCGGCCGCTTCGCCACTGGCAATCTGCGCGCCGCCCAGCATGTCGGCCCCCCAGGTGCCCGCACTTTTGGGTGAGGCATACAGTTCCACCAAGGCCGCATTGCCGTTGTTCGAGATGGTAAACACAAGCTCTTTTGCCAGCGCAGGCTGGGCCACAACAGCGGCGGCAGCAAAGGCAACACAGTGCATCGTTTTCATCGGCTCTCTCCTTTGGGGCACGCACCCCATGGCGCAGATATGGGAATCGCTCCCCCCTGATACCACCCCAATCAGGGGGGAAAAAGCGTGCCGTTGCATCACCTTGCATCGCACGCACAAAAAAAAGGCCGGGCACACGGCCCGGCCAGGTCCAACAGGGAGGATGTCGTGCCATAACCCCGACACGACAAGGGGAACTCTGAGGGAAGGTCCTACCGAAACAATCACTGCGCCTTCAGCATATAGCCACCGATTCTGGCAACAATATGACCGTTACGCCACCAGCCGATACCCGCCGCTTTCCGTCACCAACAGGCGCGCATTCGCCGGATCAGGCTCGATCTTCTGGCGCAGGCGGTAGATATGCGTTTCCAGCGTATGTGTCGTCACCCCGGCGTTATAGCCCCAGACCTCGTGCAGCAGCACATCGCGCGCCACCACGCCCGATTGCGCCCGGTACAGGTATTTGAGGATATTGGTTTCCTTTTCCGTCAGGCGGATCTTCTTTTCCTTCTCGTCCAGCAGAATTTTCTGCGCCGGCTTGAACGTATAGGGCCCCAGCTGGAACACCGCGTCTTCTGACTGTTCATGCTGGCGCAATTGCGCACGGATGCGCGCCAGAAGCACCGGAAACTTGAATGGCTTGGTCACATAATCATTCGCGCCCGAATCCAGCCCAAGAATGGTATCGGCATCGCTGTCATGCCCGGTCAGCATCAGGATCGGGCATTTCACCCCCGCCTTGCGCATCCGGCGGCACAATTCGCGCCCGTCCGTATCAGGCAGGCCCACGTCAAGGATGATCAGGTCATAAAGGCCCTGCTTGACCTTCTCCATCCCGTCGGCACCCGTGCCCGCCTCGAACACGTCGAAGTCTTCGGTCATCACCAGCTGTTCGCTCAGCGCTTCGCGCAGATCGTCGTCGTCATCAACAAGCAGGATTTTGCGCAGGGTGGCCATGTCATTCTCCGTGGTCTTCTGTGTCTATCTCGGCAGCAGTAACGCTTCGGACAAGCTTTTGCGTTGCGGCCTCACGTGGTCGTGTCGCAATCCCGCTGATTGTTTCAAAACGGGTTGGTCCGCAGGCCCCCTCTGTAACAATCACCGGGTGCCTTTCGCGCCTGCGCGTTTGCGCATAGACATGTGGCATGACGTTTGGCCTGACATACCCCGAGCTTTTCAACCGCGCCCGCGCCGATCTGCGCATGGGCGTTCCGGTTGTTCTGACGGATGGCGGGAAGGCTGCATTGATCGTGGCGGTCGAGGTTGCCACGCCCGCGCGTCTGGCTGATCTGCGCCGCGTGGCGCCGCCGGTGCTGGCCATTACCGGCTGGCGGGCGGCCACGCTGAAGGCACGGGTCTATGACAATGATCTTGCCCGCCTTTCCGTGCCCGACAGCGCGGATGTGGCCTGGCTGCGGGCACTTGCCGACCCTGCGGATGATCTGCGCCACCCGATGAAGGGCCCGCTGAATACCCTGCGGGATGGTCCGGCTGATCTGCACCGCGCGGCCATTGCGCTGTGCAAGGCAGCACATCTGCTGCCTGCCGCGCTTGTCACGCCCGTGTCTGATACCGCTGCCTTTGCAAGCCTGACCCTGCTGCCTGCGGCCGCCATCGCCGCCGAAATCGCGCAGGCCCCGGCCTTGCACCCGGTTGTTGCCGCGCGGCTACCCATGGCGGCGTCTGACGCGGGGCGCGTGCATGTGTTTCGCCCCGAAGACGGTGGCGAGGAACATTATGCCATTGAAATCGGTCGACCAGACCGCAGCCAGCCGGTGCTGGCGCGGCTGCATTCGGCCTGTTTCACGGGTGATGTGCTGGGCAGCCTGAAATGCGATTGCGGGCCACAGTTGCGCAGTGCCCTTGCGCAGATGGGCGCGGAAGGCGCAGGCGTGCTTCTGTATCTGAACCAGGAAGGGCGTGGCATCGGCCTTGCCAACAAGATGCGGGCCTATTCCTTGCAGGATCAGGGGTTTGATACGGTCGAGGCCAATCATCGTCTGGGTTTTGAGGATGACGAGCGGGATTTCCGCATCGGGGCGGCACTGTTGCGCCAGATGGGGTTTTCGGCGGTGCGCCTGCTGACCAATAATCCGCGCAAAATTGCGATGATGGAAGGCTGCGGCATTACCGTTACGGCACGCGTGCCGCTGCACGTGGGCGAAACGCCGCAGAACCGCGCTTATCTGGCAACCAAGGCGGCCAAGTCGGGGCATCTGTCGTGAAGACCGATATCATCATCACGCCCATGGGCGCGTGGTTCATGGGCCGCCGCATTCCCTGCACGCTGGGGCGCACAGGCATTACAAAGGCCAAGCGCGAAGGTGACGGGGCCACGCCTGCCGGGGTGCATACATTTGTCGGCCTGCTGTATCGCCCGGACCGGGTGGCGCGGGGGCGTTTGCCCGATTGGGCGGTGCCGATCAGGCCGCGCGATGGCTGGTCGGATGACCCCAAGGATGAGGATTACAACCTGATCGTCACGCGCCCGCATGCCTATGGCCACGAACGCCTGTGGCGGGCTGATCCTTTGTATGACGTGGTGCTGCTGACCAACTGGAACTGGCCCTATGCAGTGCGCGGGGCGGGGTCGGCCATCTTCATGCACCGCTGGCGGGCACCGGGGCGGCGCACGGCGGGCTGTGTGGCCATGGACCCGGCTGATCTGCTGTGGGTGGCCAAGCGCATCCGCCACCATACGCGGCTGGTAGTCCGCGCCTGACCCCTTCCCAAAGCGCTTTGAACTGACTAGTCTGCCCGTGGAAAAGGGGAGGATGATCATGGCCAAATCGCCGTCCACGCTGGAGGACGATCTGTTCACCTTGCGCATGCAACGCTCAGCGCGTGATCTGTGGCCCATGCTGGAACGGCTGTACGGCACCCATCCCGACTATGCCGCCTTTTGTGAAAAGCTGACAGCGAGCCTGCAAAAGGCCGCGCGCGACCGCGCACCTGATCTGCGGCGCCTTGATCTGATGCGCGACCTTGAACCCGACTGGTTTCAGCGCGCAGGCATGGCAGGCTATGTGTTCTACATCGACCGTTTCGCCGGCAACCTGAAAGGCGTGCTGGACAAGCTCGATTACCTGACAGACCTTGGCATCACCTATGTGCATTTCATGCCCTGCCTGCACCCCCGCCCCGGTGACAGCGATGGCGGCTATTCCGTCATGGATTACCGCGCCATCAACCCCGCCTACGGCACGATGGCTGATTTTGAGGCGGTCACCGCCGCCTTGCGCGCGCGCGGCATTTCGGTGTGCATTGACCTTGTGCTGAACCACACCGCCAAGGAACACGCCTGGGCAAAGGCCGCAGCCAAGGGCGATGCGCGCTATCAGGATTACTACCTGATGTTTGATGCGCCCGATCTGCCCGAACAATACGAACGCACGCTGGTCGAGGTCTTTCCTGACAATGCCCCCGGCAACTTTACCCACTACGATTTCGGCAAATGGGTCTGGACCACCTTCAACGAACATCAGTGGGACCTGAACTGGGCCAACCCGCAGGTCTTCCTTGAAATCGTCGACATCATGCTGTTTCTGGCCAACCGTGGCGTTGATGTGCTGCGCCTTGATGCCGTGGCCTTCATGTGGAAACGCATGGGCACGCGCTGCCAGTCTGAACCCGAGGTGCACATGCTGCTGCGTGCCCTGCGCGCGTGCAGCCGCATTGCCACCCCCGCCGTGCTGCATCTGGAAGAAGCGATTGTCGCACCTGCCGAAATGCTGCCCTACCTTGGCCGGGGCGAACATGATGGCCGCGAAGGCAACCTTGCCTATCACAACAGCCTGATGGTGCAGTTCTGGGGCGCACTTGCCACGCGCGACACGGGCCTGATGACGCATGTCATGGCCACGCATTTCCCCGAGGTGCTGACCAATGCCACCTACGCCACCTACCTGCGCTGCCATGATGACATCGGCTGGGCCATCACCGATGATGATGCAAGCGCCATGGGCGCCACGGGCCATGGCCATCGCAGCTTTCTGTCGGATTTCTACGAAGGCAGCTTTCCCGGCACCTTCGCCCGCGGAGCGCTGTTTCAGGTGAATGAGGAAACCGGTGACAAGCGCATATCCGGCAGCCTTGCTTCGCTGGCAGGTCTGGAAAAGGCCGTGTCCGAAGGTGACAGGGGTGCCGCCGATCTGGCCGTGCAGCGCATCCTGATGGGGCATGCCCTGATTGCAGCGTTTGGTGGTATTCCCCTGATCTACATGGGTGATGAACTGGCGCTGCTGAATGACTACAGCTATCGCGATGTGCCCGAGCATGCGCATGACAGCCGCTGGGTGCACCGCCCGCGCATGGATTGGTCCGCCCCCCGCACGGGCGATGCACCATCCGCACGGGTTTATCAGGGGGTGAAGCATATCCTTGCACGGCGTGCCGCCACGGATGCGCTGCATGCAGGGCATGCAACGCGCATCATCCGCCATGCTGTGCCGGGGGTGTTTGCCTTTGCGCGGCTGGCGCCGACGGGGGCCATGGTCTGCCTGTTCAACTTTACCGAAGGCTGGGTCAACGTGCCCGAAGGGCTGGTGCGCGCAGCAGGGGCAACAGCCATGCATGATGCCCTGTCGGATAACGCCGTGCAGCTGCACGCAGGTGCCGTCGTGCTGCCGCCTTACGGGCGGGTGTGGTTAACATAACCGCCGCTCATCGTTCCCTGGCGGTCACTCTTCGCTTGTTTCAGCGATATGCGCCCGCAAGGGCGCGCAGAGCGGCCCCTGCGCATGCCCCCCCTTTCCCTTTGCACGCCGGATTGCCATATAAGCGCCAACACAGTCAAAAGGACATGCAGCATGTTTGGAATGGGCGAAGCCACAGCCCCCGCGGCTGATCTGATTACAGACGGCACCGAGGCCACCTTCATGAAAGACGTGGTCGAGGCCAGCAAGACCACCCCTATCATCGTCGATTTCTGGGCCACATGGTGCGGCCCCTGCAAACAGCTGACCCCCGCGCTCGAGGCCGCTGTTACCGCCGCCAAGGGCAAGGTCCGCCTCGTCAAGATCGACGTTGACCAGAATCAGCGCATCGCCGCCCAGCTGCGCATCCAGTCCATTCCCACCGTCTATGCCTTCTGGCAGGGCCAGCCTGTTGATGGCTTTCAGGGCGCGCAGCCCGGCTCCGAAATCAAGGCCTTCATTGACCGTGTCGCCGCCCTTGGTGGTGACGGCGGCCTAGCCGATGCCATTGCCGCCGCCGAGGAAATGCTGGCCGAAGGTGCCGCCGCCGATGCTGCCGAAACCTTCGCCGCCATCCTTGGCGAAGAACCGGAAAACGCCGCGGCCTATGGCGGCCTTGCCCGGTCTTACCTTGCCATCGGTGACCTTGATCAGGTCGAGGCCCTGCTGAACGCCGCCCCCGCCAAAATCGCCAAATCGGTCGAGGTTGAGGCCGCACGCGCGCAACTGGAACTCGCGCGGCAAGCCGCCAATGCCGGCCCCGAAGATGATCTGCGCCGCGCGGTTACGGCCGACCCTGCCAACCATCAGGCGCGCTTTGATCTGGCCCTTGCCCTGCATGCCAGCGGCAAGATCGACGAGGCCGTGGACGAATTGCTTGATCTGTTCCGGCGTGACCGCGAATGGAATGACGGTGCCGCCAAGGCCCAGTTGATGACGATCTTCGATGCGCTGAAACCCACGGATCCCGTGGCGCTCAAGGGCCGCCGCCGCCTGTCCTCAATGATATTTGCCTGACGGTCTTTGCGGGCTAGGTCACAGCCATGATGAAAGCAGCCGACCTTCCCGATATGATCCCGGTGTTCCCCCTGCCGGGTGCGCTTTTGCTGCCGCGTGCGCGGTTGCCCTTGCATCTGTTTGAACCGCGTTACCTGCAGATGCTGGATGATACGCTGAAAACAAAGCACCGGCTGATCGGCATGATCCAGCCGCGCGAAATGCCTGCGGGGTCTACCGAAAAGCGTCTGCATGCCATTGGCTGTGCGGGGCGTCTGACCGGGTTTTCCGAAACCGAAGACGGGCGCTACATGATCACGCTGTCGGGCATCAGCCGCTTTCGCATCAAGGAAGAGGTACAGGGCTTTACGCCCTATCGCCGCTGCAACGTGGATTGGCAGGGCTTTTCGCGCGATATGGGCCCGACAGAAGATGATGCGGGCTTTGACCGTGCGCCGTTTCTGAAACTGCTGGGGCGCTATTTCACGGCAATGGAGATGTCGACGGATTGGGGCAGCCTCAATGAGGCCGAGCCGGAACTCTTGATCAATTCGCTGTCGATGCTGTGCCCGTTTGACCCCGAAGACAAGCAGGCGCTGCTTGAAGCACCATCGCTGACCACGCGGCGCGAAACGCTGGTAACGCTGCTGGAATTCGCGCTGCGCGGCGGGTCGAACGAAGAGGTGATGCAGTGAACGACGTGCCTGCGGCCACCCCCTCGCCCGCCGAAGTGACGCAGGTAGACCGCCGCATGCTCGAGGCATTGGTCTGCCCGCTGACGCAAGCCACACTGCACTATGATGCAGAGCGGTCAGAGCTTGTGTCAAAATCCGCAGGTCTTGCTTTTCCGGTGCGGGAAGGCATCCCGATCATGCTGGTGTCCGAGGCGCGCAAGCTGGATTAGTCAGCGCCTGTGGGCAAGGGTTAACAGAAGCTGAATTCGAAACTGTAACCCATTGATATCATTTGGTGCAGAAAGCGTCCCATCATGGGACATGTCAAATCGGCTGGCCAGCCAGCAGTTTCGGCAGATCACCCGTCAGCCCGGCCGCCTGCCGCATGAACCCGCGCCGCAGGCCCGGCATGGCACTGATGGCCCCCATACCCAGATCGCGCACGGCGCGCAGCAAGGGGTTATCGTTTGAAAAAAGGCGGTTCACCGTATCCATGCCCAAGGCCAGCGCCGTTGCATCAAACCTTCGCCAGCGCTGATACCGGTCAAGCACATCGGCGGCACCAATATCCTCACCCCGCCGCGCGGCCAATATCAGCACTTCGGCCAAGGCACCCACATCACGCAGGCCAAGGTTCAGGCCCTGCCCGGCAATGGGATGCACGCCATGGGCCGCATCGCCGACAAGGGCCAGACGCGGGGCCACGAAACTGTTGGCAAGCGACATGGACAGCGGATAGGTGAACCTGTCGCCCGCCAGCGTGATCTCACCCAGAAAGTCCCCGAAGCGGGGCTTCAGGGCGGCCAGATAGTCTGCATCCGGCAGGGCCTGAATGGCGGCAGCAACGCCCTCATCTTCGGACCAGACGATGCTGGAATGGTGCCCCCCGTGCAGTGGCAGAATGGCCAAGGGGCCGCCGGGCATGAAATACTGATGCGCGATGCCATTGTGCGGCAAGGCATGATGCACCGCCGTCACCAAAGCCGTCTGCCCATAGCCCCAGCCGCTGCGCGCAATGCCGGCGCGTGTGGCCGTGCCCGACCCGCGCCCATCGCAACCCACCAGCAACCGCGCCGTCAGCCGTGCGCCAGACCGCAGGGTCACGGCCATGCCACCGGCCATCACCTCTTGCGCGTCAACCACCTCACCTGACATCAGGTTGATGTTCGGCTGGGCCTGCATGGCGGCAAGGAAGGCGGCATAAAGATGCCGGTCTTCCAGCAGAAAACCCATGGGGCCTTCTTCGATTTCGGTGCTGTCGAAATGCAGAAAGAACGGCGAAGGGCCGCTGCCTGCCAGCCCGTCCGAGGCCTTGATCTGCAGGATGGGTTGCACCTTGTCTGCGACCGAAGGCCAGACGCCAATGGCCGTCAGCAGGCGTTTGGAGGCAATGGCCAGCGCATAGGCGCGCCCGTCAAAGCCAACGTCGGCGCGGGCAGGGGCAGGGCGGGCATCCACCACCACCACCTTGAAGCCGCCTTGTGCCAATGCAAGGGCCAAGGCGGGGCCATTCAACCCGCCACCGACGATAAGAATATCTGCATCCCATGCCATGCCCTGCAATATGGCGGTGCGCGCGGGATTGTCCATGGCCCCGCCGCGCGATAGCCTTGCGGCAAAATGGGGGTGGGTGATGGCTGGCAATTGGCTGCACATGAGCGCGAGCGATCTGGGCCGGGCAATTGGCGCGGGCAAGGTCCACCCGGTTGAACTGACCGAGGCCTTTCTGGATGCGATTGAGGGCCACCCGCTGCGCGACCGCATCTATACCCGCACGACGCCACGCCGCGCGCGGTCGATGACACTGGCGGCGGCGGGGCGGGCCAAGGCGGGTTTGCGCATTGGTCTGCTGGATGGTGTGCCGCTTAGCTGGAAAGACCTGTTTGACGCGTCGGGCGCGCCGACCGAGGCGGGTTCGGCGCTGCTGAAGGGCCGTGTGCCGGACAGCGATGCCGAGGTGCTGATGAACGCGACGGCGCGGGGGCTGGTGTGCCTTGGCAAAACGCACATGTCGGAACTGGCGTTTTCGGGGCTGGGGCTGAACCCGGTGACGGCCACGCCACCTTGTGTGAATGATGCAGACGCGGTGCCGGGGGGCAGTTCCAGCGGGTCGGCGGCAAGTGTGGCCTTCGGGCTGGCCCCGGCGGCGATCGGGTCTGACACGGGGGGGTCGGTGCGCATTCCTGCGGCGTGGAATGATCTGGTGGGGCTGAAGGTCACGCATGGGCGGCTGTCACTGAAGGGTACGGTGCCTCTGTGCGCGCAGTTTGATACGGTGGGGCCGTTGGCGCGCACGGTGGAAGACTGCGCGGAACTGCTGGCGGTGCTGGAGGGCGGGCCTGTGGCCGACCTGCGCGGGGCAAGCCTTTCGGGCAAGCGTCTGCTGCTGCTTGAGACGCTGGCGCTGGATGACATTCGCCCGGGGCCTGCCAAAGGGTTTGAAGAAGCGGTGGCGCGGCTGGCGGCGAAGGGGGCGGTGATCACGCATGGTGCGGTGGCCGAGGTGACAGAGGCGGTTGAACTGGCGGGTCTTTTGGTGCGGGCCGAGGCCTATGCAACCTGGGGCAAGACCATTGCCGCGGCGCCGGACAAGATGTTTGCGCGCATTCGTGAACGGTTCCTGTCGGGCAAAGATGTGTCGGCTGCGGACTATATTGCAGGGTGGCACCGTCTGCATGATCTGCGGGCAATCTGGTTGGAAAAGACGGCGGGTTTTGACGCGGTGATCCTGCCGACCTCACCTATAATGCCACCACATGCGCAGCGGTTGCTGACGGAAGACGCCTACTACGTCACCGAAAACCTGCTGGCGCTGCGCAACACGCGGATTGCCAATATGCTGGGACTATGTGCCATCACCTTGCCGACGGGCGTGCCCAGTTGCGGGATCAGCCTGATGGGCCGGCCGATGGGGGAAGAGGCGCTTTTGCGGCTGGCGGCTGCGGCCGAACGCGCATTGGGGTGAGACCGGATCAAAAAACGGTCCGGTGGACCGTTTCCCGGTCGAACGTTTGCCCTGTGGGCGGGCCGGGTAAATGGTTGTGTTACCCCGCCGTAGGATATGAACTTGCGGCATAAACGGGCAAACATGCCACAATATGTGGTGCCAAGCCCCCCTTATTGCAGCGTTTTTCTGGACCAGCGCGAAAGTTGTCGCTAATGTGAAGATCAAGCCGGGCGAAACGATCCGGCACGATGAGGCATGATGGCGTTCCCAGAGCGGTTTTCGAACCTGCCAGAATATGCGTTTCCGCGGTTGCGGACGCTGCTCGATGCGCATGCACCGGGCGGTGAAGCCATTCAGATGACCATTGGCGAGCCGCGTCATGCGATGCCGGATTTCGTAGGGCCGATCCTTGCTGCCAATCTGGGCGGGTTTGGCAGCTACCCCGTCAATGAAGGTGCGCCCGATCTTTTGGCGGCGATCACGGCCTGGGTGCAGCGGCGCTATGGCGTGACGCTGGGCGAAAACCGCGTAATGGCGCTGAACGGCACGCGTGAAGGGTTGTTCAACGCCTGCGTGGCACTGTGCCCGGAACGCAAGAATGGCCAGACGCCTGCGGTGCTGATGCCGAACCCGTTCTATCAGGTCTATGCGGTGGCGGCACTGACCGTGGGGGCCGAACCCGTCTATCTGAATGCAACGGCGGCCACGGGGCATTTGCCGGATTTCACGGCGGTTGACCCGGCGCTGCTGGACCGCACGGCAATTGTCTATATCTGCTCGCCCGCAAACCCACAGGGGGCGGTGGCCAGCCGTGATTATTGGCGCACACTGCTGACGCTGGCGGAAAAGCATGATTTCCGCATTCTGGCGGATGAGTGCTATTGCGAGATCTGGCGCACGGCTCCGCCCGTGGGCATTCTGGAAGTGGCGGCAGAGATGGGGGCTGACCCCGAACGCGTTCTGGCGTTTCATTCGCTGTCGAAACGGTCAAACCTGCCGGGCATGCGGTCGGGCTTTGTGGCGGGTGGCGTGCAGTCGATTGCGGCGATCCGCAAGCTGCGCACCTTTGCGGGTGCGCCATTGCCGGGGCCTTTGCAAAAGGTGGCGGCAGCGGCTTGGGCGGATGAAGCACATGTTGATGCAAGCCGCGCGCTGTATCATGCGAAATTCGAAGCGGCTGATCAGATTTTCGGCGGCATGCAGGGGTATATGGCGCCAGAGGGCGGCTTTTTCCTGTGGCTGCCGGTGGATGATGGTGAGCGGGCCACGGTCAAACTGTGGACGGAAACAGGCGTGAAGGTGCTGCCGGGGGCATATCTTTCACGTGATACGGCGACGGGGAATCCCGGCACTGGTTACATCCGGGTGGCCCTGGTCGCCCCAATAAATGAAACGGAGCGCGGGCTGATCCGCCTGCGCGAATGTTTGTACGGGTAAGGGAACGGCAGCATGGCATCCTATCAGGCACGGCAACGCGACCCCCTGCTGGATCAGGGCACACAAGCAATGATCGAACGCCGGGGGCGCGAGTTGCTTGGCCTTGTGCTGATTGCGGCGGGTCTGGCCTTCATGTTGCTTCTGGGCAGCTATTCAGCCGATGATCCGGGCTGGATGGTGGCCACGGATGAGCCTGCGCAAAACCTGCTTGGGCGGTTCGGGGCGGCAGTGTCATCAACGCTGATCATTATCGTGGGATATGGCGCATGGGCCATTCCGGTGATCCTGCTGGCATGGGGTGTGCGGTTTGTCGCGCACCGGGGTGTTGACCGGGTGCTGGGCCGCATGGTCTTTGCCGTGATCGCGGTGGCCGTGGCTAGTGCCTATGCCACGACCATTCCGCCGGGGCCAGCATGGCCGCATCAGGGCGTTGGGTTGGGCGGGCTTTTCGGCGATACGGCGATGGGGTTCCTGCTGGGCATTCTGCCGTTGCAGGCAGGGATCGCGCTGAAACTTTTGTCATTGCTGATGGCGCTGGGCATGGTGGCGATGCTGCTGTTCGTCATGGGCTTTGCGCGTGATGAATTGCGCCGCGTCGCGCATTTCCTGTTGGTAGGCACGATTCACAGCTATAATGCCGTGGCCAATGCCACAGGCAAAAGCGCCAGCACCAGCCTGCGTGCGGCACAGGCGCTGAACGAACGTCGGCTGGAACGCCGGTCAGCCGCCCTTGCCGCTGAACCGCCCGTCGCCCGCCCGGATGGCTGGCAGGCCCCGCTGGCCGCGCGCCGTGGTGTGGTGGTGCGGTCTGAACCGCCGGTGACCGAACCTGCCGCATGGGGTGCGCCTGATGCCCTGCGTGCCGAACCGCGTTATAATCAGCCGCTGGAGGCAGCGCCTGCGCCAAAGCTGGGCCTGATCGCGCGCATCCGCCGTGCCGTTGAACCAGAGCCAGAGCCTGAACTGGTGGAACCCATGCTGTCAGCCGCGATGCTTGAGCATGATGCGCCATCGGATG
>JBJOQW010000102.1:0-6681 GCA_046049665.1 Pseudomonadota bacterium
GCCGCCAGTCGCACAACTGTGACAGGTCAGGTCCAAACCGGCAACAAATGATTAATTTTCGCGCAAATCAGTCGCGTTTGCTGTGTTTCAGCAGGCGGGCCCTTTCGCGGTCCCAGTCGCGTTTCGCGCTTGTTTCGCGCTTGTCTGCCAGCTTTTTGCCCTTGGCGATACCGATCTTCAACTTCACGATCCCGCGGTCGTTGAAATACATCCGGATCGGCACGATCGTCATGCCTTCGCGGGCCGTCGCACTCCACAACCGCGCCAATTGCTTGCGTGAAACCAACAGCTTGCGCCGGCGGCGTTCCTCGTGGCCAAACATCTTGGCCTGCACATAGGGCGCGATGTAGCCGTTGATCAGCCACAACTCGCCGCCTTCCACACTCGCATAGCTTTCCGCGATGTTCGATCCGCCCAGCCGCAGTGACTTGACCTCGGACCCTTCCAGGATGATGCCCGCCTCGATGTCATCCTCGATGTGGTAATCAAAGCGCGCGCGCCGATTTTCCGCGATCAGTTTGGAATTGGGGTCGGAATGTTGCACCATGGTCCCTGTCACATAGGTGAGCCACAGCTTACTGTCCAGACAAGCGGATGCAGGAGACACCGATGGTTTTGCAGATTACACTGGGAACCGGGCTTTTGCTCGCCTCGATCCTGATTGCTGCGGCCAGCGCATGGGTCATGGAAATGGCGTTTGAACGCGGCCACCACTGGCTGATGCGCGAACCGCACCGTCCCAAGCTTTTTCTGATGATCGCCGTCATTGCCATCTGGATCCTTGCGGTTGTCACGGCGGGTGTCTGGCTGTGGGCCGCGGCCTTTTTGCTGATCGGCGTCTTCCCCACGCTTGAGGAAGCCGTGTATTTTTCGACCGTTACCTTCACCACCCTGGGCTTTGGTGACGTGCTTTTGCCCAAGGAATGGCGCCTGCTTGCCGGAATGGCGGCGGCCAACGGCCTGTTGAACTTTGGCCTGCTGACCGCCCTGATGGTTGAAGCCTTGCGCCATGTGCGTCTGGGGCAGATCGAACGACGGCACCGCGTCAGGCAACCTGACGCATCGCAAGCCCACCCGAAGGCCCCCCATCCAGCCGCGCCAGCAGCGCCCAGGCCTGACGCAGATCCAGCCGCGTGAAATCGGTGCGGATGGCCGCGTGCGCACCCTCGGCAATGCTTGGGCAACGCAACATCGTGCCTGCATTGGCATAGACAATTTCCTCGGCGGCAAAAAGCGGTGTGATCACCTCGGTCCGGTGCGACAGTGCCTGTCGGCTGCACCCGCGCCAGCCGATCAGCGCAGTGGCAGGGATCAGCACAAGTGCTGCGTCGGGCAGCATTTTGTCACCCATCGTATCCAGCAGCAGCATCTGCCCTGACAGCAAAAGCAGATCGTCATCATTGTCCAGCGTGCCGCCGGGCACATGCACGGTGTGCAGATCGGGCTGTGGCGCGATCCATTGGCGATCAAGGCCCAGCACAGGGGCAAGGCCACCGTCCACAGTATAAAGGCTGTCGCCAAAGCGCAGGCTTTCGGCACGCTGCCATCCCTTGGATGTTTCAATCATCGTGCTGGCCAGCAGGCCTGTGCCCAATGGCATGGCTGTCCGGTTTGCGGCAAAGACAGGGGTTGCAACAAGGCGGGAGATATCGTTCTGAAACATGATCTGGCCTTTCTGAGCGGGTTTAATCGGATTTGAATTGTGGCGGCCGGTTTGGCCATGTGCCCATATCGCACCCGGATTTCGCCGTTTTCCCGACACCTTTGCGGCATGATTGTGGCACTGGTGGGGCCACGGAAACACATGCCCGCCGCAATGGCCCCTTGTCGCCACAACTTGTGGGCCTTCATGTGGCGTTAACTAAAAAATTTAAATAAAACAGTATCTTATGCGGAAATTCCGAATCAGGTGCGGCGGTTCTGTGTCAGCACATAGATGCCGCTGGCCACCACAACGGCACTGCCGATCAGTGTCAGTGCATCGGGACGCTCGCCAAAGATTGTGGCACCCAGGATCAGCGCGAACAAAAGACGCGTGTAGCGGAAGGGGGTCACGGCAGACACTTCGCCTGTGCGCATGGCCACGGTCAGCGCCGCATAGGCCCCCACACCGAACAGCGTGGCAAACAGCGTCAGGCCAAGGCCCATGGCATCGGGCAAACGGTAATCGCCGTTCCACACAAGGATGATGATCCCGGAAATCGTCAACATGGCAAAACCCGCCACACCCAGCTGCATGTTCGACATGGCCGGCGGGGCCGCGCGCGTGGCCAGATCGCGCCCGGCAAAACCGATCAGGCCAATGACGGTCAGCAACGACAGCGCGTCAAACCCCGCAAGGCCGGGCCGGATGATCAGCATCACACCGGCAAAGCCCGCCAGAATGGCCAGCCAGCGGCGCAAGCCCACGGTTTCGCCAAACAGCAGTGCCGCACCCGCCACCACAACCAGCGGCGTGGCCTGCAGAATGGCCGAGGCAACAGACAAGGGCGTCAGCGCAATGGCCAGCGAATAGAACAACCGCCCCGTCACCTCAAACCCAGACCGTACCAGCATGGGGCGGGACAGCATGGTGGCGGGAAACGCGGCTTGGCCTTGCCATCTTGCCAGCAGGGCAAAGGCAAGCATGCCGCCAAGCCCGAAGAGGGTGATCACTTCTCCGATTGGCATATGCCGGGTGGCGGCCTTCAGAAACATGTCTTCAACCGCAAAGCCAGCCATGGCGGCAACCATGAACAGGCTCCCGCGCAGGTTGCCCGAAGGGCCGCTTATCGTTCCCATACGGTCACTCTGCGCGTGGTTCGCGAAGAGCGCCCTTTGGGCGCGATGAGCAGATCAATTCAACAGGCCAGCATGCCGCATCGCAGCCTTGATCCGGTCCTTGGTGCCATCCGTCAGTGTCACCAGCGGCAAGCGCACCTCATCGCGGCAATGGCCCAGCAGTGACAGCCCGTATTTCGCCCCCGCCAGCCCCGGCTCGATGAAAATCGCCTCGTGCAGTGGCATCAGCCTGTCCTGATATGCCAATGCGCGTCCGTAATCCCCCGCCAGCGTCGCCTCCTGGAATTCCGCACACAGGCGCGGCGCCACGTTCGCCGTCACCGAAATGCAGCCCACACCCCCATGCGCGTTGAACCCAAGCGCCGTGGCATCCTCACCCGATAGCTGCACGAAATCCGCCCCGCAGGTCATGCGCTGCATCGATACCCGTTCAATCTTGCCCGTCGCATCCTTCACCCCCACGATGCGCGGCAGCTTTGCCAACTGCCCCATCGTGTCCGGCGACATGTCCACCACAGACCGCCCCGGAATGTTGTAGATGATGATCGGCAGATTGCTCGCCTCATGCAGCGCTGTGTAATGCGCCACCATCCCTGCCTGCGTCGGCTTGTTGTAATAGGGCGTCACGACCAGTGCTGCGTCTGCCCCTACCGCCTGCGCATGGCGGATCAGGTCAATCCCTTCCGCCGTGTTGTTCGACCCCGCACCCGCAATCACCGGCACGCGCCCCGCCGCCGCCTTGACCACCGCCTCGATCACCGCCCCATGTTCGGAATGCGTCAGCGTCGGGCTTTCGCCCGTGGTCCCTACCGGCACCAACCCGTGGCTGCCTTCGGCAATATGCCAGTCCACCAGCTTTTTGAGCGTGTCAAAATCCACTGCGCCGTTCGCAAACGGCGTGATCAGTGCGGGGTAAGACCCTTTGAACATGACACGACTCCCTTTGGTGATGTTGCAACCGCCCTGTTATCCCGGCGGCGCGGATTTGCCAAGAACACCCGCACTGACGGGAACGTTGGTTGAAGCCGCGCAGCGCTTGCGGCACACATGCCGCATGAAAGCCCTGATCCTTGCCCTCAGCCTGTCCTGCGCCACCCCCCTTTGGGCCGATGACGCCGCCAATCTGCGCAGCGCCTTGCGCCTGATCGCTGCACAGGATTGGCCCGCTGC
Organism: Pseudomonadota bacterium; assembly: GCA_046049665.1. Lineage (GTDB taxonomy): Bacteria > Pseudomonadota > Alphaproteobacteria > Rhodobacterales > Rhodobacteraceae > JAAFHS01. The sequence continues at coordinate 3,952 of JBJOQW010000102.1, forward strand.
CCGGGCCGCCGCAACCGGCCAGATTGCGCAGGACATCGTCGCATGGCACCAGCTGCGCGCAGGTGAAGGCCGCTTGGGCGATTATGAGGCCTTTCTTGCCCGCCGCGCCACATGGCCCGGCCTGCCCCTGCTGCATGAAAAAGGTGAGGTCGCCGTCGCCCGCTCCACCGATCCTGCCCGCGTCATTGCCTATTTCGCAGGCAAGCCCCCCGAAACCGCCACAGGTGCCCTTGCCCTGATCCGCGCCCACCTGGCCCAGGGCCAACAGGCCGAGGCTGAGGCCGAGGCCACGCGCGCATGGGTGGCACTGCCCTTTGACGCCGCAGAACAGACCCTGCTGCTGGATCAGTTCGCTGATGTTCTGACCGTCGCCCACGACGTGCGGCTTGACCGCCTGCTCTGGGATGGCCGCAAAGGTGAGGTGTCCCGCATGCTGCCACTCGTCAGCGCTGATGCGGCAAAACTCGCGCAGGCCCGTATTGCCTTGCAGGATGATGCGCCCAACGCATCTGCCCTTGTCACCGCCCTGCCAGCTTCTGTCACCTCTGATCCCGGTCTTGCGCATGACCGCTTCATCTGGCGCATGAAAAAAGACCGCACCGATGATGCGCTCGCCCTGATCCTTGAACGCTCTGCCAGCCCCGCCAGCCTTGGCCAGCCCGAAGCATGGGCTGACCGCCGCGCCGTGCTGGCCCGCCTCCTTATGCGTGCAGGCCGTGGGGCCGAGGCCTACCGCGTCGCCGCCAGCCACCATCTGACCGAAGGGTCTGACTTTGTGGATCTGGAATTCCTTGCCGGCTTCATCGCCCTGCGCAAGCTGGATGATCCCGCCACCGCCGCCACCCATTTCACCCGCCTGCAATCCGCCGTTGTCACCCCCATCAGCCTGTCTCGCGCCCTGTACTGGCAAGGCCGCGCCGCCGAGGCTGCCGGGAATGATGGCGTGGCCGAAACCGCCTACCGTGCCGCCGCACAGCACATGACCGCCTATTACGGCCAACTCGCAGCCGAACGTCTGGGCCTGCCTCTGGATGCCAACCTTTTGTCCGATGCCCGCCCGCCAGACTGGCGGCAGGCCAGCTTTGCCAATGACAGCGTTCTTGATGCCGCCCGCCTGCTGCTGGCCGCCGGTGACCGCACGCTGGCCAAGCGGTTCATCCTGCATCTGGGCGAAAGCCTGAATGCGCAGGAACTGGACCAACTGGCCGACATGGCCCTGTCATGGGATGAACCCCATATCGCCCTGCTGGTTGCCAAGGCCGCCGCCGAACGCGGCATCATCCTGCCCCGCGCGTATTTCCCCACCCCCGCCATGGTGCCCGATGGCCTGCCTGTCAGCCGCGCCCTTGCCCTGTCCATCGCCCGGCGCGAAAGCGAGTTTGAACCCACCGTCATCAGCCCCGCAGGCGCGCGCGGGTTGATGCAGGTCATGCCCGGCACGGCAGAGCTGATGGCCGATGAAACCGGCCTTGCCTATGACGTGAACAAGCTGACCTCCGACCCCGCCTACAACGTCGCCAAGGGGGCCGCCTATCTGCGCGTGCTGATTGATGAATTCGGCCCTTCCGTCGCCATGATCGCCGCAGGCTATAACGCAGGCCCCGGCCGCCCGCGCCGCTGGGCCACCGAGTTTGGCGATCCGCGTGATGCGAACGTGGATGTCATCGACTGGGTCGAAACCATCCCTTTCACCGAAACCCGCACCTATGTGATGCGCGTGGTGGAAAGCCTGGTGATCTACCGCGCCAAACTGCGCGGGTCCGTGGGGCCGGTGGATGTGACGGGTGAGCTGCGCGGCTGACGCCCTTTGGTGGCATTGATCCGCCGTAAAGCGCGCGCTATGCTTTTCGGTATGGCTTTGCAAAACGGTGCGAACCTTACCGGAGGTTGACCTGAAAACCCCCAAGCAGATCAAGACCGGCACCTTCAGGGTCCGGCTGAAGCCCGAGGATTGGCAGTCGGGCGACATCAACTGGCTGCTGGACGTCATCGCCCCGGACCGCAAGGCCACGGGGCAGGTGATCGCGAACTTCCGGCAGGTGGTGACGGAGGGCGATCTGCGCATCCATCCGCAAGTGGCGGGGCTGGTCGATGATGACATGCGGGGGAAGATGAAGGGTGGGGCGCAAGGTGTAGTAGGATGAATGCACTATCGCAAAGCGCGTGGATGGCGGATGCCGGTGCGGGAAAAAGGAGCGACGGGATGGGAATTATCATCATCAACGACACCGACAGCGAAGCCAACTGGGGCCGCCGGATGCAGACGCCCGAAGGCGACTCCGAGGCCTATAGCAAGCGGATCACTGATTACCTCCAGAAGATCAAGAGCGAAGCAACTCGTGCAAGCATGTGGAACGGCAGGGCTGCGCGCAACGACGCGCGAGCCGCCGGTCTTCCGCCCCCACCCATCGACATGACGGCCGATCTGCGTGCTCCCGTCCCCGAGGAGATGTTCCCCAAACTGCTGGTGGCCAGCAACAACATTCCGTTCCGGGATTTCGAAGGCGGGTTCGCGCATGGCTACATTGTCAGTCATGCCTTCAGGGAGGCTGTCGAAGTTTTTGACAAAGATGTGCACCAGTTCGTGCCAGTGGAAATCAGGCGCAAGGATGGTGGCCTGCATGAGAAGCGTCCGTTCTACTTTCTGCGCGTGACGCGGCTGATCAATGCAATCAACTTCGAGGCAAGCCCTGAATTGCGCCCTGCTGGCGGAGGGCCGCGTGAGGAGGT
>JBJOQW010000103.1:0-9365 GCA_046049665.1 Pseudomonadota bacterium
GACCCAGCGCATGCGCGTGCTGGAAACCGTTGTGCAGGCCGCCCCCATGCTTGGCCTTCTGGGTACCGTCATCGGCATGATTGATGCCTTCGGCACGCTGTCCACCTCTGCCGGTGGCGTGGCAGACCCCGCCCAGCTGGCTGGCGGTATCTGGACCGCGCTGACCACCACCGCCGCCGGTCTGGCCATTGCGCTTGCCACCTATTTCGTCGCCACATGGCTGGAAAGCCGGATCGAAAGTGAACGCCAGACGATTGAGCCGCTGATCTCTGCCGCCATTCATGGCCGGGTCGAAGCCCCCGGCAAACGCTAGGGTACGGCCCGCCATGGCGCTGTCGCGCGACATTCTGACGGAACAGCGAAGCCCGAAACGGTATCGCATTTCGCTGACGCCCTTGGCGGATGCGATGTTCAATCTGCTGATCTTTTTCATGCTGTCATCCAACATTACCCCCTACTCGCTACTACCGCTCAAGGGCACAACCGCCCTGCCCGGTGGCGATGCCGGTGCTGCCGGTTCTGATGCCCCGCAACCCCTGGGTACGGAAACCGCGATCTGGACAATCAGCGAAGGGCAGATCATCGCCGGTGGCCAAGAGTTTGGCATCGACCGCATTGCCGAACTGACACAAAGCCTGACCTTGCTTGGCACCACCAGCATTGTGCTGATCGTGCGCCCCGAAGCCAAGGTGCAAGACCTGACATCCGTGCTTGAGGCGCTGTCGGCGGGCGGCATAACCCAAGTCCAGCTTGCCGGGCGGGGTGGCGCATGAAACCACTGCCGCGCCCCCAGAAAAAGGCTGAAATGGACGTGTCCTTCGCGATCGTGTCCATCGTCTTTCTGCTGCTCTTCTTCTTTCTGCTGACCGGACAGATGCAAAATCAGGCCGCACAGGGCATGGCCTTGGCCGAAACTTCCGAACTGCCGCTGGATCGGTTGCCCTCGCCCATTCTGATCGTCGGTGATGCAGGGGCCTGGGCGCTGGATGGCAACCCCGTCGCGCCTGATCTGCTTGCCCTTGCCTTGCAAGACCTGCCGCAACCGGTGGTCCTGCATGTGCTGATTGGCAAGGAAGCCCCGGCCGACAGCCTGCTTGCCGTGGTCACCCGGCCTGATCTGGCCAATGTGGAGCTGCGCCTTGTTACCCTGCGGCGGAGTGTTGCACCATGATCGGCCCAGCCATCCGTGAAGGTGGTTTGTGGGTGCAGTCGGCCGCCCTTTCGGTTCTGGCGCATGGTGCCATCGGTGGCGCCCTGCTTGCCCCGGCGATTGATTTTTTCAGCCTGTCCCGCCAAACGCTTGAACCAGCGGCCGTCACACTGTCCGTCATGGAAATCTCGCCTGAGGCGATTGCAGCCTCCATCGACAATCCCGCACCCGCCGAAGAGGTGCCCCCCGCCGAAGAGGTTCCTGCCGTCGAGGACGTTGCCGAACCAGAGCCCGAACTGCCGCCCGAAGAGATTGCAGCGATCGAGCCCGAGGAGGTGCCCGAAGTTACCCCCGAACCCGAGGTTGAACCCGAACCCGAGGTGCTTGATCCTGTTGAGGAAATGCAGCCTGAAGCCATTGCTGCGGTTGACCCGTCGCAACTTTCACCCATCAAACCGGAAGGCGAAGGCGAGGCCAGCATCGCCCCTGTAGGCGCAGTGAATTCCGCGGCGGCAGCACCGGTAGTGGCAGAATCTGCCCCCGAAGCGATTTCCGCCGTAGCCCCCGTGACCGAAGAGGTTGCCGCAGTGCCAAGCCTGCCACCTGTCGCGCTCCCCCCGGAAGGGTCAGCCGAGGCACCGCCATCGGTCTCCATTGCCGCCCTGCAAGACCCCGAAGTGGCGCAAGGCCCGCCTGGCGAGATAGACGAATTCATCTTGCGGATCCGGGGGCAACTTGCGCTGCCATGCATCGTGGCAACGCCCCGCCGCGACCCGGCTGGCGATGTGCAACTGGAATTTCTGGCCGCGAACGAAAGCGATGTCACCGCTTTTGCCACCGAATTGCTGGCAGGCATGACGGACCCGCCGCCGCAGCGCAACATTCTGGTTGATCAGCGCCAGTGCCCGGCGCTGAACTTTATCCGCGAGGGCAGCCGCTATCCTACCTTCCCGCTGGCCATCGCCGTGGCAAGCGATACCGTGGAAAGCGGCGGCAATCTTGTGGGCGAATTGCAGGGGGCCCAAGGGCGCTTTGTCACGTTGATCGTGGTCGATGACAATGGCGTGGTGCAGGACCTGGCACCGTTCCTGTCGTTCGTTGGTGATACCGTGCGCTTTGACGTGCCGATGACACGCTTTGGCCCGGCACGCGATACGCAGGCGTTGCTGATGGCCGTGGCAACATCTGGTCGGCCAACCGCACTTGATACCCATAACGGATTTCTGGCGGCAGATTTCTTTCCTGCCCTGCGCCAGTCTGTTGACCGGAATGCACCGCTGGCGATGATCCCGTTTTCACTGCGCTAGGGGCGTTTTGGCAATTTTCTGCGGGTGCGCTCATCGCTCCCTGACGGTCGCTCTTCGCGTTGCACAGCGCCTGACGCAGGATCAACCCCAAGCCCTGCATGAAAAGGCCGGAACCATGCGGTTCCGGCCAATTCTTAAAGATCAATGAATCTCAAAGCGTAACATGTTGATTTCAAACGTTGTGACAAGCGTCCCATCATGGGACACTTGTCACAAGGCACCTACTGCAGCACCATCCCATCAGGCCAAGACAGCGTGGTCGTCAGCGTCACCGCAGTTTTTTCGCCCGCCGCCAGTGGAAAATCCCAGGCCAGAATTCCACGCTGGCCGTCAACGTCTTCTTCCGTGACCGGCACGTCGGTGACGAAGGAAATCTCCAGATCTTCCTGTTCCGAATAGGGCGTCAGGTCCAACAGCCGCACATCCCACACCTGCCCTGTCAGGTTCTCAACCTGCAGCACCGCGGTTTCCTCTTGCTGGTTCGACGACAGGATCAGCCCCCTTTCACCCGTCGCCCGCACCGGCATGTCGCGCGTCAGGCGCAGGCCTTCGATGGCACCAAAAGCCAGCTCTGCCTCTTGGCCCGGCTGAATCGCCCCCATCTGCACCCCGCCAATCAGCGTGCCTTCGCGGTAAAGGTAAGCATAGCCCGGCAACAGAACCTCGGCCCCGGAATTGGTAAAGCTGGCCATCATGAAGGCTGTAACATCGTAGCGAGGCACCGCATGCGCCGTGATTTCGGGCGTCAGCACGATTTCATCCAACGCAAGCCGCAGGTCACTGGCCCCGGTTCTCACATCGGCCGGGGCGTCATAGCTGTAGATTACAATATCGCCCTGCAACGCCGCCTGCCCTGTATAGGCCGCGGGTGCCGCGCCGGAAACCGCTGGCGAAGAGCGATGCAAGAGCAAGCTGTCTGCTTCGGCCACTGGCTCTTGCTGCATTACGTACAGGTCTTTGCTGTCACCGATGCTGCGGTATTCCGGATAAAGAGCGGTCGGCGTGGCCTGAGCCGACGGATTAGCCGTTGACAGGGTCAACGTCACATCATCCCAATCTTCCCCTGTGGACTGGCTGATCAGCACGCCGCGCTGCAATGTCAGCCTATCGCCACCTTCACGCGAAAGCCGCATGTCATAAACCGGACGCCAGCTTGCGCTTTGTACAAACTGTGTGATCGTCAATGTCTGCGGTCCGGCAGCTTCCAAAACAACCTTTACGTCCAGTGCTGCATACAAGGTCTGATCCGTGGAAAGGGTGCCGCGCAGCTCACGGGCGGCCTTCAGGTCGGCCCGGATGTCCGCAAGCGTTGCCTCGGCCTGCAGGAAATCCGCCTTTGCCGTGTGCGCGACCTCACCCGCCAATAGCACTTCATCCCCGATCATCTTGCCGATGTCCCGCAGACTGGCTGCCGATGTTGTATCAATCGTGGCCTCAACCTTGACCCCCTGCAGAAATGCAATCTGTGCATTTGCTGCGTTGATGCGGGTCTGCAGACCCTCCAGCGCCAACAGCGCCGAACGTTCATCAGCCTCGAGCCGCTGCACCTCGGCTTCGGCGGCGCGCAGGGCCTCATTCTCGCGCGGTTGGGAAGGCGGCACGAAATCGGGCTGCAACGCAAAACTTGCGATCTGCCCGCCAGTGCCCGGCGCAATGCGCAGAGCTTCGGCATAGGTTTCCTGCGGTAGATCGGCGATTGTTACGTCATGGGTCCCCGCAGGCGCATCAAACGTGACCTGCCGGGTGATCTGCGCACCATAAGCATAAATCGTCACGTCGGTCACACGACTGGTGGCTGTGATCTGGTCAGCAAAGGCGCAGGATGGGAAAAGGACGGTTGCAAGCAGGATGCGGCGCATGATGGGGCCTTTCTAGGTTGGTTCAACACTCTGACGCGGCAGGATGGGCAAGTCTTGGCGCATGTGTAGAAAAAGTGGCAGGGGCGGGATTACGGTCATCCGCTGCTTTGAACTGGGTTGTTGAAACCCCCAGCCTCGCCAAAGTATACGGGTCTGAACTTTCATCACATGGGGTGGTCTTTTTGTTGAAACGCCTTGTAGACATTGTTGGGGCAGGGCTAGGCCTGATCTTGTTCGCGCCGCTGATGATTTTCGTCGCATACAAGATCAACCGGCAGATGGGGCGACCTGTGCTGTTTCGTCAAGTTCGGCCAGGTCTACATGGTACACCGTTCAAAATGATAAAGTTCCGCACCATGCGCGATGCGGTAGATGCGTCCGGCACCCCATTACCAGACAAAGACAGGATGACCCCATTCGGACAATTCTTGCGTTCTTCAAGCCTCGATGAGCTGCCGGAGCTGTGGAACGTGCTTAAGGGCGACATGAGCCTGGTTGGTCCACGCCCACTATTGATGGAGTATTTGCCACTTTATAGCAAAGAACAGTTCCGTCGGCATGACGTCCGCCCAGGTGTGACGGGGTGGGCGCAGATCAACGGGCGCAACGCTATTAGCTGGGATGAGAAGTTTGCGCTGGATGTGTGGTATGTTGAGCATAGGAGCCTTGCCCTTGATTTGCTTATCATTGGCAAAACAATTCGAAAAGTGATCAAGCGGGACGGAATCAGTGCTGATGGCGAAGCGACGATGCCAAAATTTACTGGAGAAAGATCGTGAAACTTGTTGGTGTTTATGGCTGTAGCGGCTTTGGACGGGAAGTACTGCCCGTTCTGCGTCAACAAGTAATGCAAACAGAAGCGCCAACAAAGATCGTTTTTATTGATGATAATTATCGTGGATCAGATTCGATAAATGGTCATCGTGTGATTTCGTGGAACGATTTCTGTAAAGAGCCAGCCGATGATCGATATGTTTCTTTGGCCATTGCAAATTCTACTGTACGCCAAAAGCTGGCTGAAGAGTGTGCGCTCGCAAATGTCAAATTCCTTTCTGTAACAGCCTCAAATGCTATGTTGCTAGATGATGTACAAATAGGAGAGGGCGCAGTGGTTTGCCCCTTCGTAACGATTACTTCGAATGTCAAGATTGGGAGCCATTTCCATGCCAACATCTATTCCTATGTAGCGCATGACTGTGTGATTGGTGATTATGTGACATTCGCCCCCGCAGTGAAATGCAACGGCAACATTGTCGTTGAGGATCATGCATATATAGGTACTGGTGCGATTTTGCGCCAAGGTAAGCCTGGTGATCCTTTGATTATTGGGCGTGGTGCAGTCGTAGGAATGGGTGCCGTGGTTACCAAGTCCATTCCGCCCGGAACTACAGTTGTAGGAAATCCTGCACGACCAATGGAGAAGGCCTAATTTATGCTTAACACCGATTTTTCGCCCTGGCCTTCGTTCACTGAAGAAGAAGCCGGCGCTGTGCAACGTGTACTTTTGTCAAACAGGGTCAATTACTGGACCGGGCAAGAATGCCGTCTGTTTGAAAAGGAATTTGCCGCCTGGAGTGGAACTTCGCATGCTATTGCACTGACAAACGGGACGGTGGCGCTTGATCTTGCGCTACATGGCTTGGGGATAGGCGCGGCTAATGGTGGATCGCCAACGGATGAAGTGGTGGTGTCGCCGCGAACATTCATTGCCTCTGTGTCTTGTGTGGTCAATGCTGGCGCAGTTCCGATCTTTGCAGATGTTGATCGTGACAGTGGCAACATCACCGCGGCCACCATCGCTAATGTCCTTACACCTAACACACGAGGCATCATTCCTGTGCATCTTGCTGGTTGGCCCTGTGACATGGACCCGATCATGGAATTGGCAAATCTACATGGCATAAAGGTGATCGAAGACTGCGCCCAAGCACATGGCGCAAGGTATAAGGGGCGGTCAGTCGGCTCAATCGGGCACGTTGGGGCCTGGTCATTTTGCCAAGACAAGATCATGACTACTGGCGGTGAAGGTGGAATGGTCACAACCAACGATCCCGCAACTTGGTCACGTATGTGGTCGTTCAAGGATCATGGGAAAAGTTGGAATGCCGTTTACGAGCGTACGCACCCGCCCGGCTTTCGTTGGTTGCACGAGTCGATTGGAACCAACTGGCGCATGATCGAAATGCAAGCCGCAATTGGCCGCATTCAGCTTGGACGGATGCCGACATGGACAGCGCAGCGGGCAGTCAACGCAACGAAAATCGCCCAAGCGCTTGAACCCTTTACGGGCAAATACGGTGTTTTGCGTGCACCTGCGCTATGCAGCGGGTGTTCAGCCTGTGGGCTGGACAGACAATGCATGCATGCGCATTACAAGCTTTATGTATATGTCCGGCCAGAGAATCTCGCAACGGATTGGTCGCGGGACTTGATCGTTGAACAGATCAATGCTCTTGGTGTTCCATGCTATCAGGGTTCCTGTTCAGAGGTGTATCTGGAAAAGGCGTTTGATAGCACAGCATCGCGACCCGCCCATGCATTGCCAGTTGCAAAGGAGTTGGGCGCAAACAGCATCATGTTCTTAGTGCATCCAACGCTGACCAATGCAGAGATCGCAAAAACGATTGATGCGGCGAGCCATGTCTTGGCAAAGGCGTCAAAGAGTGTTGCTGAACCAAAGGTGGTCGCTTAACCGGCTTTTCAATTGTCTCGGGGCTGCCAGAAATGGCAGCCCACTGGCGAGCCTTGGTCAGCCCTTTTTCAGCACGCGGTTGCCCAGCACTTCGGCAATCTGCACGGCGTTCAGTGCCGCGCCCTTGCGCAGGTTATCTGATACAACCCACATCGACAGGCCATTCTCAATCGTGCTGTCCTGACGGATGCGGCTGACATAGGTGGCGTATTCGCCCACGCATTCGATCGGCGTGATGTAGCCACCCGCCTCGCGCTTATCCACCACCAGCACGCCCGGTGCCTCGCGCAGAATATCCGTGGCTTCCTGCCAATCCAGATAATCCTCGAACTCCACGTTCACCGATTCCGAATGGCCCACGAACACCGGCACGCGCACGCAGGTTGCCGTGACCTTGATCTTCGGATCGAGGATCTTTTTCGTCTCCGCCACCATCTTCCATTCTTCCTTGGTTTCACCCGAATCAAGGAAGACGTCGATATGCGGAATCACGTTGAACGCGATCTGCTTGGAAAACTTCTTGGGCGGCACGTTGTCAGTGGGGTTGTAGATGGCCTTGGTCTGATCCCACAGCTCGTCAATGCCTTCCTTGCCTGCACCGGAAACCGACTGATAGGTGGAAACCACCACCCGCTTGATGCGCGCGCGGTCATGCAGGGGCTTCAGCGCCACCACCATCTGCGCGGTTGAACAGTTCGGGTTGGCAATGATGTTCTTGTTCTTGTAACCCATGATCGCATCGGCGTTCACTTCGGGCACAATCAGCGGCACCTGCGGATCATAGCGGTAAAGGCTCGAATTATCGATCACGATGCAGCCTGCAGCCGCAGCCTTGGGCGCATAGATTTTCGTGGCGTCCGACCCGATGGCGAACAGCGCGATATCCCAGCCGGTAAAATCGAAAGTGTCCAGGTCTTTGCATTTCAGCGTTTTGTCGCCAAAGCTGATCTCAGTGCCCAGTGATTTGCGTGACGCAAGCGCCACAATCTCATCTACCGGAAACTCGCGCTCGGCGAGGATATTCAGCATTTCGCGGCCCACATTGCCCGTGGCGCCAGCGACGACGACGCGATAACCCATTTTCGTCTCACTTCTGGTTGGAACAGCGCCCATTACCGCAAGGCGCGCGCCGCATCAAGCCGCGCTGCAAAGGCCGCCATGTCAGCGTGCCCCCCCGGCCAGTCAAAACGCGGATAGTAACACTGATCCAGCCAATTCATGAACCGCGCCCGCGCCTTTGCATCAAAGGTCAGCGCGTCAGGATCGGCGAAAGCCGCATCCAGACCGACCTGACCTTTCACTTGCATCGCCACCCCCGGCAAGGCCCAGAACGCCTGCCCCAGCACGACCACCGGCTTGTCATGGAAAAACGCCTGCAACCCCATGGATGAATTCAGCGTCACCACCCCCCGGCTTGCCACCAGCTGCGCAAAGCTGTCCGTGTCATTGTCCAGCACTACGCGGCCCGTCGCCACCAAGGGCGCAATCAATGCGCCAAGGGGTTGGCGCGCGCTTGGGTGTTCCTTCAGCCGCAGATGCCAGCCTTCGGGCAACTGTTGCGCCGCCTGCCCGAGTGCTGCCAGAAACCCCACCATGCCCCCCGTCCAGCCTGCAAACAGCGTCACCTGGCTGTCATCCGGCACTTGCAGCGGGCAGAACAGGAAGGGCGCATTAGGCAGGGGATCACTGCCTTGGCCCACGTCACTGCGCCGCGAAGGTCGCGCTGTCAGGCCCGCGCCCATGCTGCGCCACGCGTCACCCGTGCGGGCGGGGTCATCCCCTGCCCATTCTGCATAAAACGCAGGGTCCTGCGGCACAGACCCTTCGGCATTCACGCCAGCAGGGTCCAGCGTGATACGGCCGGGAAAGGGAGCGAGTTCGGCATACAGCGTAGCGGCCCCCGCATCGCGCGCGCCTGCCATGAAGGCCATGCGCGAGCCTGTCAGGCCATTCCATGCCACGGCAACCCGATCCGGGTTTTCGGTGAAATGGTCGCGCGCCCAGTTGTACTGGCCGCGGATCATCTGGCGTTTCAGCCAGCGCGTGATGGCACCCTTCGGCTGTCGTTTGGCGCGGGCAAGGGCCGCGTCGGTGCGGGCTGGGGTTTCGGGGTAATCGGTGAATGACAGGGGGATCCACAGCAGTTTGCGCTGCCCGCCTGCGGCGGCGGCAAGGGCGGCAAAGACGGCGTCTTTGCGGGCGTTGAATTCAGCAGGATAGACGATCATGCAGCGAAACGTATGGGAAGGGCGTCAGAAGGGAAAGCTGTCAATCCGTCCGGTCCTGCGAGAACGCATAGATCAGCAGGCCCACCGCCGTGAAAGCTGCCAGAAACAGGAAGATCGCCCCATACTGCC
>JBJOQW010000104.1:0-16629 GCA_046049665.1 Pseudomonadota bacterium
AATTGCAGACTACAGACCGGACGGATGATGGGTCTTCCGGGCGCGCACCAGTCTGACTGGCAAAGCCTTGGGCCTGTCGTCCTGCCCGTTGTCAGGTTTTCCACACAACCCAAAGCGCAACACCCACAAGGGCCAGTGCAAGCGCGCGGCGCATCATGATGGCACGTGTGCCATGGGAAAGCCAGTCACGCGCGGTGCCTGCTCCGGTAACGATGGCGGCGTGGATAAGGGTGGCAACGGCAACATAGATGGCGGTCAGTACCAGCGTATCGGGCAGGCGTGCCGGGGCTGACAGAAAGCCCGGCAGCACTGTGATGTAGAACAGAAACGCTTTTGGGTTCAGCAGGTTGGTGATCAGCCCGCGCTGAAAGTACCGTGCAAGGGTTGACCCAAGTGCTGCATGTTCCGGCGGATCATCCGCCCCGCGCCAGCCATCCCAGGCCAGCCATAGCAGGTAGGCCACCCCCGCCCAGCGCAAGGCCTGATAGGCAAGGGGCGAGGCGGCTATCACTGCGGCCATGCCCCATGCCGCCGCAATGCCAATCACCGAAAGCCCAAGCGCCACGCCTGCCACGGCGGCAAAGCCTGCGCGCCGCCCATCGGTGGCGGCCACGATGGCCAGCCACACCATGTTCGGCCCCGGCGTCAGTTCAATGGCCGTGGCGGTCAGGGCAAATGCGGCGACGCTGGTCAGGTCCACTTGGCGATGGGCGGCAGGCTCATCAGAACCGCATTTGCATCGTGGCCCGTTTCCAGCCCGAATTTGGTGCCACGGTCATAGACAAGGTTGTATTCGGCATAAAGCCCGCGGTGGATCAGCTGGGTTTCGCGGTCGGCATCGGTAAACGGCGCGCCCGTGCGCTTCTCGACCAGGGGCTGATAGGCAGGCAGGAAGGCTGAACCGACGGCCTGGGTAAAGGCAAAATCCGCCTCCCAATCACCGGTGTGCAGATCATCATAGAAAATGCCGCCAACGCCGCGCGCGCGGCCACGGTGGGGCACAAAGAAATATTCATCCGCCCATGCCTTGAATTTGGCATAGTATTCGGGGCTGTGCGCATCGCACGCGGCCTGCATCTGTGCATGGAAATGCGCGGTATCATCAGCGTATTCGATGCAGGGGTTCAGGTCGGCCCCACCGCCAAACCAGCTTGCCCCCGGCGTCCAGAACATGCGTGTGTTCATATGCACGGCAGGCGCATGCGGGTTGACCATATGTGCCACAAGGCTGATGCCGCTGGCCCAGAAGCGCGGATCGCTGTCCATGCCCGGCACACCACGTGCGGCCATGGCCTTTTGCGCGCGCGGGGCCAGTTCGCCATGCACTTCGGAAAAATTGACACCGACCTTTTCAAACACCGATCCGCCGCGCATCACGCTCATCAAGCCGCCGCCGCCGCCATCGCGGGTGGTGGGTGTTACCTCGAACCGGCCGGGGGCGGGGGTTGTGGCCTCTAGCGCCTCGAACGCGGCAACGATCCGATCCCGCAGGGAACGGAACCATGTGGCGGCGCGGTGTTTGCGGCTGTCAAATTCGTCGGTCATCTCAACTGTCCCGCTTGGTTTACACTGCTTGTTTAGCATTGCGACCGTTCTGCGCAACATCGCATTTGGCAATGGCATATACTCGGGGTAGGATCATGCCATTCCTGATCGGAGCCCGGCCATGCGGACCCATTTTCTTGCGGCTTTTCTGGTACTTGCTGCCTGCGGCACACCGCAGGAACAATGCATCAACCGCGAGACGCGGGATCTGCGGGTGGTCGAACGGCTGATTGCCGAGGCGCGGGGCAACCTTGACCGGGGCTACGCGTTTGAAGAGGTGACGGTGTTCACCACCGAATATATCGATTGCACGCCACAAGTGATCGTGCCCGAAGGCACGCCGGCACCGCAGGTAGAACGGCGCCTGTGTCTGGAAGAGGTGCCCGAAACCGTGCGCCGCCCGGTTGCAATTGATCTGCAGGCAGAACAGCGCAAGCTTGACGGCCTGCTGGCCAAACGACGCGACCTGCTGGCGCGGGCAGAAGATGCAATCGCGGCCTGCAAGGCGGCCTATCCCGAAGGGTAAGTTCTTGTGCCACGCGGACTGCGGGGGGTATTTTCTGAACCGGCAGGCGGATCAATGCGCCGGGGCTGTGACGGGATCAAGCAGGCTGCGGCCGCCGTCCAGCGTCAGCACCTGCCCGGTCATGAAGCCCGAGGCATCAGAGGCCAGAAACTGCACGGTTTCAGCCAGTTCGCCCGGTGAGGCAATCCGTCCGATGGGGGTATCGGCCAGAATGGCATCGCGGTAATCAGGGTTTTCGCGCAAGGCCCCCTGCAAGCTTGCGCTCATCACGGACCCAAAGGCCACGGCGTTGACGCGGATACCCTTGGGCGCAAGGGCCACGGCCAGGCTGCGCGTCATCTGATCAACAGCGGCACAGCTGATAGAGTAGCCCAGCAGGTCAGGCTGGGTACGGCTGGCGGCGATGGACGACAGGTTGATGATCGAGCCGATCATGCCTTCAACCCCGGCCTTTTCAGCGCGCGCGATCATCTTCTTGGCACAGATCTGTGACAGGCGCAGGCTGGTGAACAGGTTCTGTTCCAGCAGGGCCTCAACCGCATCTTCTTCGGGGTTCAGGGGTTGGGACACGGTCATCTGGCGGCTGGCATTGACCAGAATATCAATACGGTCAAACGCATCGAACGTGGCGGCCAGCAGGTTGACCATGGTCAGCTTTTCGCGCAGGTCGCCCGCGAACATGCGGATTTCGCCTTCGGCCTTGCAGGCCTGGCCGATTTCGGTTTCCAGCCGCGCTTCGTCCATGTCGGCGAACATCACATTTGCGCCCTTGTCCACAAAGTGGCGGGCGATGGCCAGACCAATGCCATTGGCAGCCCCAGTTACAATGGCAGTCTTACCGGCGATGGACAGCGACATGGGCGGGTTCCTGTGTACGGGCGGGAAAGCTGGCACGGGTGACACGGTAGGCAGAGGTACTGCCAAGATCCTGCACCTCGCGGAACAGGCTGCGCAGCACCGGATCATAAGGCAGCGTGCGGTTGGCGACCAGCCACAGCGTGCCCGATGGCGCAAGCATCCGCCGGGCCGCTTGAATGAAGGCGATGCCAAGGGCCGGGTCGGCACTGCGCCCTGTGTGAAAGGGCGGGTTCATGACCACATGATCGGCCAGTTGCGCGGGCTTGAACACACGCGCATCGGCCCAGTGAAACCGCGCGCGGGGGTCGGCTACATTGGCCTCGGCGCAGGTCAGGGCGGCAAAATCCGCCTCAACCAGATCCAGCGATTTGACGCCGGGGTTGGCCAGCACCGCGCGCGCAAGATAGCCCCAGCCCGCCCCCAGATCGACGACCTTGCCCTTCAGTGCGGGCAGGGCGGCGGCCAGCAGGGCCGAGCCCGGATCAGGCCCGTCAGCAGAAAAGATACCGGGCAGGGTCTGAAGGCCGTCAATCAGGGTGGGCCTTGCGGACCAGTCGGCAAGGGCCGGGCTTGCACTGATCGTGAACAGCTTGCCATGGGCCTTGGACAGGGGATCAGACACGGCAACCAGCGCGCGCAGGTCGCGCAGCATGGAATCAACCCCATCGGTCTTTTGGCCATCAATGGCGATCATGCCATGCGGGGTCACTTCGGCGCAGGCCAGTGCAATCAGCGCGCGTGCCTCGGCCTTGGCGCGGGGCAGGCAGACAATGGCCGCGCCGTAAGCACCGCCCGGCATGTGGCGGGTGGCATAGCCCATGGCCTTGAACGCATCGTGGTCTGGGCGAAAGCCTGTGATCACCTCGACCCGGTCATGGGGCAGGGCCGACAGATCATCACCCGCCACAGCGCCATAAACGCCAATCATGCCCACGCTGGGCAAAGACAGCGCACCGCTTTGCAGTGCCATTTCCAGACGGGACGATCGCATGGGCGGCTGCGAGCAGCCTTATTCCTTTTCCATCCTGCGGCAGCAGGTTATTCCTTTTCCATCGTACATTGCAGCGGATGCTGATGGCGCCGTGCGAAATCCATCACCTGTGCCACCTTTGTTTCCGCCACCTCATGCGAAAACACACCCACCACCGCCAGCCCCTTTTTGTGGACAGTCAGCATGATGTCAAACGCCTGTGCATGGGTCAGGCCAAAGAACCGCTCCAGCACATGCACGACAAATTCCATGGGCGTGTAATCATCATTCAGCAACATGACCTTGTACATCGGAGGCCGCTGCGTGCGTGTCTTGGTCTTGGTCAGGATTGACGTATCATCCCCCGGCCCACGACCAGGGGTGTCAGGTGTGTCAGACAGGGTCAGCGGACGTGGTGTCACGGTAAGGCGCCTTTGGCCATGCGTCATAAGCAAGTGCAGAACTGAGAATATAGCGTTTTTTGCGGCACTGGAAAGGGGCAGGGCTTGCTGGATCGTGCAATTCCCGCCAAACCTTGGGTCATGCCCATGCACGCCCCGCCATCCGTCATCACAACGGTCGCCTTTGATGCCGATGATACCCTGTGGCATAACGAAACCTTCTTCCGCCTGACACAGGAACGCTTCACCGCGCTTTTGGCCGATTTCGTTGATCGCGACCACCTGCAAGACCGCCTGCTTGCCGCAGAACGGCGCAATCTTGGCCATTATGGCTTTGGCGTGAAAGGGTTCACGCTGTCGATGATCGAAACCGCGATCGAGGTCACCGATGGCCGCGTGCCGGCCAGTGTGATTGCCGAAATCCTTGCCGCCGGGCGCGACATGCTGGCCCATCCGATTGATCTGTTGCCCCATGCCCGCGAAACCGTTGCCACGCTTGCCGCCAGCCACCGGGTATTGCTGATTACCAAGGGCGATCTTCTGGATCAGGAACGCAAACTGGCGCAATCGGGGCTGGGTGATCTGTTTCACGCGGTTGAAATCGTGTCTGACAAGACCCCCGCCGTCTATGCCACGATCTTTGCCCGCCACGGCACCGGGGCCCATCAGGCCCTGATGGCAGGCAATTCGCTGAAGTCTGATGTCCTGCCCATGATCGCGGCAGGCGGGCATGGCGTCCATGTGCCGCATGCCATGACTTGGGCGCTTGAGGTTGCCGATCCGCCACAGGGGCATGCGCGGTTTCATGCCATTGCAGACCTTGGCCAGCTCCCTGATCTAGTGGGTCGCCTCGGCGAAACCCTCTAGATATAGCGTCAAGCAGGCTCTGGGTTGCTTTTTGGGACTTATCCACATCAGAAACGGCCTGAAACCTGTTGAAATAAAGGGGTTTTCGGACTTGGGCAGGCTGTGTTAGCCTCTGGGCAAGATGACGTCCCGGCAAACAGGGACGCGTGAGGCAGACAAATAGGGGCGAGCGACGTGGTAGCGCAGATGGGGCAGTTTGCCCGCAATATTGCATTGCTCATGGTATTTACGGTGATTGCTGCCTGCAGCAGGCCCGAACCGTCGGGTGCAGCGCCTTTTGCCGCTTATGTCATGGATGCGCGGTCGGGCGAGGTTCTGTTTGCCCGCAATGCCGAAACGCGGCTGCATCCGGCATCGCTGACCAAGATGATGACGCTCTACATCGCGTTTCAGGAAATCGAGGCCGGGCGCATTTCGCCTGACACAATGGTCACTGTCAGTGAAAATGCAGCATCGCAGCCACCTTCGCGCCTTGGCCTGCGGGCGGGGCAGAAAATCGCGCTGCGCTATCTGATTCGTGCCGCGGCGGTGAAGTCGGCCAATGACGCGGCAACGGCTATCGGTGACGCGATCAGCGGCAATGAGGCCGCCTTTTCGCGCCGGATGACGGAAACCGCCCGCGCGCTGGGCATGAATGACACGACCTTTCGCAATGCCAACGGGCTGACGGCCAATGGACATTTGTCCACGGCCAAGGACATGTCGGTGCTGGGCCGCCACCTGTTTTATGATTTCCCGCAGTATTACAACATCTTCTCGCGCCGTTCGACCGATGCGGGGCTGGCCGAGGTGAACAATACGAACCGCCGCTTTCTGGATGCCTATGAGGGCGCAGATGGCATCAAGACCGGTTTCACCAATGCAGCCGGGTTCAACCTGACAGCATCGGCAGAGCGTGGCGGCGTGCGCATCATTGCAACGGTGTTTGGTGGCACGTCCACGGCGAACCGCAATGCCAAGATGGCCGAATTGCTGGATCTGGGTTTCAGCCGTGCGCCGCGCAATGCGCCCGTGTCCATTCCGCAGGCGCCCGGCCTGATTGCCGCCGATACTCCGGCCGCTGATGATGATGCCATCGCCGCAGCCGTGGCCGATGCTTCGGCGGCAACATCGGCGGGCAAGACCATTCGGCTTGTCACCACACTGACAGCATCGCCTTTGCCGCGCCGCCGCCCCGGTGCCGCCACGCCCGAAGCGCTGCCCGAGGTCGCGGTCGCCGCCGTGGCGCCAGCCGATACCGAGGCCGCAGTGCTGGCCATGCAGGACGATATCGCAGGGGCTTTGGCCGAGGCTTTGGGTGAAGAGCTGGCCCCCGCCAATACCGATGCCGCCCCCACCGCGGTGGCCGAGGTTGCGCCGGTACCAGAGGCCGAGCTGCCGTTCGAAGTGGTCGAGGTCGCAACGGATGATGCATCCCCCGCCGATACGCTGGCGGGTCAGGCCAGTGCATTGGCTGCCCTTGCCCCTGAAGCGCGCCCAGCGGATGCTGCAGCGGAACCGCAAAGCTCTGACACTGTGGCGCTGGCATCTGCCGCGCCTGCCCCGCGTCCTGTGCGGGCCGCGCCCAACTTTGACTCGCCCGCCGAGACGGCCCCGGTCCAGCTGGCAGATGCCGAGGTTGCCACACCGCAACCCGAAGAGGTTGTGCTGGTCATGTCAACCTCTGGCGGGCGGCATTGGGGGGTGAATGTCGGGCGTTTCAACTCGCGCGCCGAAGCCGAGCGCGCCCTGCTGCGCACCCAACTGGCCGAAAGCGCCACCCTGAACGACAGCCTGCGCAAGGTTTCGGAACGCGGTGGCGGCTATGACGCCAATTTCATGGGTCTGTCGCAGGAACAGGCTGATCTGGCCTGCCGCCGCCTGCAGGCGCGCGCCATCCAGTGCTTTACCATCGGGGAATAGCGCATGGGCTTTGTCTTTGCCTCACCCCCGTTGCCCAGCGTGGCCGTTGCGGGGACTACGGCCCGCTTTCCCGTGCGCCGCATCTTTTGCGTCGGGCGCAACTATGCCGAACATGCCATCGAAATGGGCCATGATCCGCAGGCCGAACCGCCGTTCTTCTTTACCAAACCCGCTGATGCCGTGGTTGAAAGCGGTGCCACCATTCCCTATCCCCCTGCAACCGCTGATCTGCATCATGAGGCCGAGGTGGTGGTGGCCCTTGGGTCGGGCGGGGCGTTTCTGCCCGAAGATGCCGCCCTGTCGCTGGTCTGGGGCTATGCTGCGGGCAATGATCTGACCCGCCGCGATCTGCAAGCTGCCGCCAAGGCCGCCCGCCGCCCCTGGGATATGGCCAAGGGGTTTGATCATTCTGCCGTGATGGGGGCGATCAGGCCATATGCCATCGGCAGCGCCCCGCAAGGCCGCATCGCTTGCCATATCGACGGCAAACTGTGCCAAGAGGCCGATCTGGCCGATATGATCTGGCCCGTGGCCAGCATCATCGCGCATCTGTCGCGGATGGTCATCCTGCAGGCAGGCGATCTGATCTTCACCGGCACCCCTGCCGGTGTCGGCCCCATTGCACCCGGCCAGACCTGCACGGTCAGCATTGACGGGCTTGATCCGGCGACCGTGACAATCGGCTGATCTGCAGCCCCCAGCCCATCCCAGCCCCGACCGTCCCGTCAGCCCTTGGCAAGCACCCAGTCCAGCAGGCGTGTGGGCAGAATGCGCCGGGCGACATTCATCAGGTAGGTCGGCGTGGTCACGAAATAGCGCGGCGCCGGGCGCGGGCTTTCCAGCGCCTGTATCAGCCTGGCCGTGACTGCACTGCAGGGAAGTTCAAACCGGTCTGGCCCCTTGCTTTCATACAGTCGCCCCCGCAACGCCGCGTATTCATCGCGCCGCGCCGAATTTTCCCAATCAATCCAGCGTTCGAAATGCGGAATGGCGTTCTCGCGGATCCGTGTGCCGATGGGGCCCGGCTCAATCAGTACGACCGAAACGCCAGTGCCCCGCATTTCAATGCGCAACACATCGGTCAGCCCCTCCATCGCGAATTTCGTCGCCACATAGGCCCCGCGAAAACGCATGCCCACCAGCCCCAGCACCGAGGAACAATTGATGATCCGCCCGGCACCCTGCTTGCGCATGACCGGAATAATGCGGCAGGCCAGATCATGATAGCCAAACAGGTTCACTTCGAAAATTGCGCGCAGCGCATCCCTCGGCACATCCTCTACCGCACCCGGGCAGGCAAAGGCCCCGTTGTTGAACAGCGCATCCAGTGTTCCGCCCGTGCGCTCCAGCGCCGTTTCGACTGCCGCTGCAATGCTGGCTTCATCTGCGTAATCCAGCCGGAAACTTTCCAGCCCTTCGGCCACCAGCCGGTCACAATCCCCCTGCTGGCGGCAGGTGGCAAACACACGCCAGCCCCGTGCCTTCAACGTGCGTGCCGCATCAAGGCCAATGCCCGATGAACACCCTGTAATCAGAATGGATTTGCCCTGCATCTATGCCGTCCTGCCCGCTTTTTTGCCACCTTAGGGGCAAAGGCGGCCAAGGGCAAATGGCAGTTGGGATAGGTACGTCAGGGGGCTGTTGCGGAAAGGTATTCCGTCGACATAAAGCCTTCCAGCCCGTCACCTTCCAGCCGGATACGCGCCCAGCCCGTATCATCGGTGGCAACGATCGTCACAGCCTCGCCCCGTGTCAGGCGGGTCAGAACCGGGTTGTCTGTGCCCGGCCCTTCGCGCACGTTCACAGATCTTGCATCCACATAGGCCACGCTGCCTGCGGTCTGCGCAGGCGCGGCCACAGAGGTAGCAGCCGAAACGGCGGGGGCATCCGAATAGGTCGCCAGGGAAAAGGTCGCTTCCTGCGCTGTGTCTTCGGGTGCCGGTGTCACGGAAACAGGCGCACTGACCGATGCCACATCGGCAGGGCTCGCATCAGCAGGCGCCACGGCCGCCGCCGCAAGCACCACCTGTGGCGCGGGTTCCGTCGGGGTGGGTTGCGCAACCGCGACGGGTGCATTGGCCAGACCCGGGCGCAACTGACCCCGGTCCTCGCCTGCAATCAGCAGCACACAAAACATCGCTGCGCAAAGCAATGCGGTCAGCTTGAACATCTAAGAAACCTCACCCCAAACGTGCATGTGTCTTAACACAACTCGCGCCGCTGCGCAGGGGAAAAAACACGGGCATGTGACTTTGCGTGACATTTCGTCTCAATTCCGTCTGGACCGCGCGAATGCCAGACACTACACCACATCCATGACCAAAATGCCCGATGACCCCAATATAGAGCCTGTGATCGAAGCCGAGCCTTTGGCGCGGGCGATTGGTGACCGGTATCTGACCTATGCGCTGTCCACGATCATGCACCGCGCACTGCCGGACGCACGTGATGGGTTGAAGCCTGTTCATCGGCGAATCCTTTATGCCATGCGTGAGTTAAGGCTTTCGGCCACCGGTGGGTTCCGCAAGTCTGCAAAGATTTCCGGCGATGTGATGGGCAACTATCACCCGCATGGCGATGCCGCGATTTACGATGCCATGGCGCGACTGGCGCAAGACTTCAACGTGCGCTACCCGCTGGTCGACGGGCAGGGCAATTTCGGCAACATTGACGGCGATAATCCGGCAGCCAGCCGCTATACCGAAGCACGTCTGACGGCCATCGCCGAAACCCTGATGGAAGGTCTGGCCGAAAACGCTGTGGACTACCGCCCCAATTACGATGGCACGCTGGAAGAGCCTGTGGTCATGCCGGCAGCCTATCCGAACCTGCTTGCCAACGGGTCCAGCGGCATTGCGGTGGGCATGGCCACCAACATCCCGCCGCATAATCTGGATGAGCTGATTTCCGGCTGTCAGGCGATGATTGCCGATCCTGACCTGTCGGATGAGGCGCTGGTTGACCTTGTGCCGGGGCCGGATTTCCCGACGGGCGGCGTGCTGGTGGAAAGCCGGGATGCGATTTTGGATGCCTATCGCACCGGGCGCGGCAGTTTCCGCGTGCGGGCGAAATGGGCGGTCGAGGATCTGGGCCGTGGCACATGGCAGATCATCATCACCGAAATTCCCTATCAGGTGCCGAAATCGCGCCTGATCGAAAAGCTGGCAGAACTGATCCAGCTGAAAAAGGTGCCGCTCTTGGCCGATGTGCGCGACGAATCCGCCGATGACGTGCGCATCGTGCTGGAGCCGCGCGCGCGCAATGTGGATGCGGACATGCTGATGGGCATGCTGTTCCGCAATTCCGACCTTGAATCGCGCTTTTCGCTGAACATGAACGTGCTGATTGACGGGCGCGTGCCCAAGGTCTGCTCCCTCAAGGAATGTCTGCGGGCCTTTCTTGACCACAAGCGTGATGTGCTGATCCGGCGCAGCCAGCACCGGATCGACAAGATCGACCACAGGTTGGAGATTCTGGAAGGCTTCATCCTGACCTTCCTGAACCTTGACCGGGTGATCGACATCATCCGTTATGACGATGACCCGAAGGCCGCGCTGATGCGCGAGGAATGGGGTGTCGTGCATGTGCGGGCGACATCCGAGAAAGATTACCGCAGCCCGGGGCCGGGTGAGGGTGAGCTGACCGAGGTGCAGACCGAAGCCATCCTGAACATGCGGCTGCGCAGCTTGCGGCGGCTGGAAGAAATGGAGTTGGTGCGCGAACGCGATGCGCTGATGCTGGAACGGGCAGGTCTGGATGACCTTCTGGCCAACCCGCGCCTGCAGTGGAAAGAGATCAGCAAGGATCTGGAAGGCATCCGCAAGCTTTTTGGCAAGGACAGCGCAGGCGGGGCGCGGCGCACGCTGTTGGCCGAGGCAGGCGAAGCAGTCGAGGTGCCGCTTGAGGCGATGATCGAGCGCGAGCCAATTACGGTGATCTGCTCGAAAATGGGCTGGATCAGGGCGATGAAGGGCCATGTCGACCTGACCGCCGAGCAGAAATTCAAGGATGGTGACGGGCCACGCTTTGCCTTCCATGCGGAAACCACCGACAAGATCCTGCTGATCGCGGCCAATGGGCGTTTTTATACGTTGATGGGGGCCACTTTGCCCGGCGGGCGCGGCATGGGTGAACCCGTGCGCCTGATGGTTGACCTGCCCAACGATACCGAAATCGTTGATCTGATGATCTGGCGCGCGGGCGAGCGGCTGCTGGTGGCCAGCACGGCGGGCGATGGGTTCGTCGTGCCCTCGGATGAGGTTCTGGCCCAGACACGCGCAGGCAAGGCCGTGCTGACGGTGCGTGATGACGTGCGTCTTGCGCTGTGCAAGCGCGTGCAGGGTGACCATGTGGCCGTGGTGGGCGACAACAGGAAGATGTTGGTTTTTGCACTGTCTGACCTGCCGGAAATGGCCAAGGGCAAGGGTGTAAGGTTGCAAAAGTACAAGGACGGCGGTCTGGCCGATGCCACGACATTCGTTCTTGCGGCCGGTCTTTCATGGCTTGATCCGGCGGGACGCACGCGCACGGAACCCGATCTTTCCGAATGGCAGGCCGCGCGTGCGACAGCAGGCCGCATGGCACCACGTGGTTTCCCCCGCAACAACAAATTTTAGCCATAAGGTTAGTTAACACCTTTGAATAAAGTTTTGTTGGGAGTGACACATGGAAATGACTTCACGGCCGGATACGGCTTCGGGCCATTATGCGGCACCTGATAGCGGTGTCTTCGGTCTGGCGCTGCGCACCGGCCTGCTCAGCCTGATCACGCTGGGGATTTACCGGTTCTGGGCCAAAACGCGGCTGCGCAAGTATTTCTGGTCCAATACGCGCATTGGCAATGACGGCTTTGAATACACGGGTACGGGCCTTGAGAAATTTCTGGGCTTTCTGGTCGCTGTGGTGGTGCTTGCCATTTATCTTGCAGCCGTGCAGCTGATCCTGTTCCAGTTCGGCCTCTTTTTCGTGTTCAATCCGCAGACCCAAGCCGAAGTGCTGATGCAGTTGGCGGTCGTCTATGCCTCGCTCTTTGCGCTCGCGCCTCTGCTGCTATTCGCGCAATACCGCTCGCGCCGTTACAAACTTGCCCGCACACGCTTTCGCGGCATCCGTTTCGGGATGGAGAAGGCCGCAGGTGGCTATGTGCTGCGGGGCATCGGCTATTTGCTGGCAACCATTCTGTCGCTGGGTCTGCTCTGGCCATTGATGACGTACAAGCTGGAAGCGTGGATGACGAACCGTAGCTGGTATGGTGATACGAAATTCACCCAAGGCGGGCGCTGGGCTGCGATGTATGGCCCCTACAAGCACGTCCTGATTGGGGTTGTGGTGATGATTGCAGGCATCGTGGCCGGTGCCATGACACAATCGTCAACCTTGATCGGGGTATCGGTGTTCGTGGGCTATCTTTGGCTGTTTTTTGGGTTTCTCAACTATTCGGTGCAGGGTTTTGGCTATCTGACGCGGACCAAGCGGCTGGGCGCGGACATCACCTTTGGTGCCAATCCCCGCACGGGCACAGTGCTGGGCCGCGTGGTCCTGGGGTATCTGTTGATTGGCATTCTGGCAGCAGCCGTGTTTTTCATCGGCGCTGCTGTTTTCGGCGGTGTGTTCTATGCTGCAATGGGTGGCTCGCTTGAATCGGGCGAACTGCAATCACAGGGTTCGCTTGCCGTTGCAGGCATTCTGCTGGCCGTGGCCTATCTGGTGTTTCTGGCCTTTGTAGGGGCGATGGTGTTGGCCTTTATCACTGAGCCAGTCATCAAGCACTATGTAAGCACGATCACGGTGCAGAACGTGGCGGCGCTGGATGTGATCCGCCAGCGCGTGACGGACAAGGGCGCTGATGCCGAAGGCTTTGCCGATGCGCTGGATTGGGGTGGGGCGATCTGATGGAAAGCCCGCGCAGTTTCGCTGGCACGGAAGGCGCGTATTTTGATGGCGAAACCGCAAAAAGCCATCGGGTCGCGCTGGCCTTGCAGGGTGAATATCTGTGCATCACACCGATTGATCCGCCGGGAAAGCCATTTTTCTGGCGGATGGAAAAGCTGCGCGCGCAGGCGGGTGGCGCGAAGGATACACGCAGCCAGCTGGTGCTGACGCTGCTGGCAGAGACGGACGATGAACAGCCGCGCGATCCGGCACGTCTTGTGCTGCAACCGGGGCCGCTGGCCGATCACTTGCGCAAGGCGGCTCCGGCCCTGCTGCGCCGTGATGTGCGGCCGGGCACATGGGGCCGCGTGATCCTGCGGACGACGGCGGCAGTTGGAGCACTGGCGGCAATCATCTTTGTCATTCTGCCGCGGCTGTCTGATACGCTGGCTGACCGTTTGCCGATTGAACGCGAAGTGGCCTTTGGCCAGTTGGTGATCGGCAACATGAAACAGGTCCTGGGTGGCGGGGAGGCCACGCTTGTCTGCAGTAATCCTGCCGGGCTTGCTGCGCTGGACAAGCTGCGCCAGCGGATGACGGCGGGGCAGGGGCTGCAGTATGATCTGAACATTCAGGTGTTCGATCACCCGATGGTCAATGCTTTTGCGGCTCCCGGCGGGCAGCTGGTGATCTTGCGCGGATTGCTGGATGAGGCGGGCAGTGCGGCCGAGGTTGCCGGTGTGCTGGCGCACGAGATCGGCCATGTCGAGGCGCGTGATCCGACGCGACTGGCGTTCCGGGCAGTGGGATCGGCGGGGATCTTGTCGCTGGTGCTGGGCGATGCGACGGGGGGATCGCTGATTGCTGTCATGGGCGACCAGCTTCTGTCAGCCAGCTACACGCGTGAGGCCGAGGCGGCCGCCGATGCCTTTGCGCATCGCTTGTTGAACGCAACGGGTATCGGCACAGCGGGCCTGGCGGCGTTCTTTGAAAGCCTGGATGGCAAGGGCATTGATCTGCCTGAATATCTGTCCAGCCACCCGGCCACACCGGGCCGGGCCGCGGCCGCATTGGCGGCTGACGGGCAGCTGCATGAACCCGCGCTGTCAGATGCTGATTGGGCGGCACTGCAGGCGATATGCGACTAGGGGCCGCTCTTCGCAGCCTTGCGGCCGCTCATCGCGCCCTACCGGCAAGGCCAGCCCATAGCGAAGACAGCCCGTTCGGGCTGGATGAGCGGCCCCGCTAAGGTCTTTCCACCCCCAAGCACACCCCGCCCTCTGGCCGGAGTGTCAGGATCATCACGGGTTTTGGCTCGCGTCCCGGAATGCGCGTGAACTTGAAGCGTGCCAGCAGCGTGGCCAGAATGATCACCGCCTCTTGCAGCGCGAAATTCGCCCCGATGCAGATGCGTGGTCCATCGCCGAAGGGCAGGTAGGCGAAGCGGTCAATCGCCTTTGGGTCGGCAAAACGCGCCGGATCAAACCGGTCGGGGTCCGGCCACAGATCATGGTGGCGGTGCAGCGCATAGATCGGCAGGATCACCGTATCGCCCGGCCGCACCTCGCGCCCGCACAATTCATCCTGCGCCTGTGCCGTGCGCGACAGAAAGGCCGCCGGCGGATACATGCGCAGCGTTTCATCCACGATGCGGCGCACCAGCGGCAGCGCCATCACATCCGCCGCCGTTGCCGCCCTGTCGCCCAGCACCGCCTGCGCCTCGGTGCGCGCCGCTTCCTGCACATCCTGATCGAACGCACACAGATACAGCGCCCATGACAGCGTCAGCGCCGTGGTTTCATGCCCTGCCACGATAAACGTCAACAGGTTATCCCGCAGCTCTGCTGTCGTCATCGTCCGGCCTGACTTCGGGTCTTCACCCGCCAGCAGCAGATCAAGCAGGTCTGGCACGGGTTTCGCCCCCTCTGCCCGGCGTCCATCAATCGCCGTGTCGGCCAGCCGCTTCATGTCCTTCATCGCCGATCCGGCAATCATCCGCCCCGGACGCGGCACCCAAGGCGGCGCCCCGATGATATCCAGCAAGGACACCTTCGCCGCCTGCCCGATGTAATCCTCGATTGCCCGGTGCACGGCAGCCCGGTCAAACCCCTCGCCATTCGAAAAGGTCACATCCGAAATCACCTCGAACGTCGCCGTCACCATTTCATCAAACAGGTCCGCCGCCCGCCCCACCGCACCCGCAATCCGCGCACTGGCACGTTCCGCCGCCGCCGTCATCACCGGTGCCAGCGCTGCCACATTGCGGTGGCTGAACACCGGCGCCGCCGTGCGCCGCTGCCACAGCCATTGCTGCCCTTCGGCCACAAACAGGCTGTCACCGATGGCGGGCTCCAGGATCAGCTTGGTGACCACGGATTTCGGGTAATCCTCGACCTTGTCGCGCAGGATGCGCCGCAGGGCTTCCGGGTCCATCACCATGTGCCAGCGCTTGACCGTGCGCCCTGACAGGATCGGCGCGCGCGTGGCCACCTCGGGGATCAGCAACAGCACGTTTTCACGCCCCGCCTTCAGGCTGCCGAAAATGCCCAAGGGCGTGTTTGACAGGGGCACACGGGCGGGAACTGCAGCGGGGAAGGGGCGTTGATCGTTCATACCATCCAACATAGCGGCCCCGCGCAAAACGCCAATGGCCCAGACATCGGGTGCGACATCACGCAAGCGTCATTGCGCGGCGCTTGGGGGCAGGGTATCGCTGCTGGACTGCCATGGGGAATTTGCTGCATGAACCGCCTTTTCGCTGCCCTGATCTGCCTGCCCTTGCTGATGGCCTGCGCCAAAGAGGATCTGGCAATTGATCCGCCTGTGCCCTTGGGCCAGTTCGTGATGGGCCACAACATCGTTGTCACGACGAACATGCAAAAGGTGCCAATCTCGCGTGAGGCGACGGGTGCGGAATGGGAAGCAGCGCTTGAGCAGGCAATGGAAGACCGGTTTGGCCGTTATGACGGCGACCGCATCTATAATTTCGGGATCGCGATTGATGCCTATGCACTGGCCCCGCCGGGCATTCCCGTGGTGGCGGCCCCCAAGTCTGTTCTGGCGATCACGGCGAATATCTGGGATGATCGCATCCAGACAAAACTGAATCCCGAAGGCAAGCAGATGATTGTTTTCGAAGGGTTTTCCGGTGAATCCGTCATTGGCACGGGCCTGACGCGCACCAAGGAAGAACAGATGGCGGCACTCGCGTTCAACGCGGCCAAGGCGGTGGAACGCTGGCTGCTGGAACACCCCGAATGGTTCGACATTGATCCAGAAGCAGCCGCAGCGGCGCTGGCGGCCAGTGCCGCACCGCCAACCGCCACGCTGCCCAGTGCCGAGCCCGCCATTGCCGAGGCCGCGCCAGCGGTGCCCGCCCCATCCGCGCCCACCACATCCGAAGACCCATCCGCCACGCCGCCAGGTACCGCTGCCTTGCCGCCTGATTTGCTGTCCCCGCCCACGAACTGAGGCTTGATTTCCCGCCCCCGGCGTTTTAAGTCGCGCCCCGTATGCACCTCAGCGTGTGAACCAAGGGCCGTACTGGCCCGTCAGATCAGGGGCCGACCATGGCAAAGGCAAAGTTTGAACGGACGAAACCGCATGTGAACATCGGGACCATTGGTCACGTTGACCACGGCAAGACGACGCTGACGGCGGCGATCACGAAGTATTTCGGCGAATTCCGC
>JBJOQW010000105.1:0-3952 GCA_046049665.1 Pseudomonadota bacterium
CGGCGCAGACGCGCCGGCAAGAGGGAGAAAACCGATGAAGGTTGCGAATTCGCTCCGCTCGCTGAAGACGCGTCATCGCGATTGCCAGGTCGTGCGCCGTAAGGGACGCGTCTATGTGATCAACAAGACGCAAAAGCGCTACAAGGCCCGTCAGGGTTGATAGCGTTTCAGTTGGCAGGATAAGGACCGCTGCGGGCAACCGGGGCGGTCTTTTTCATTTCTGGGGGGTTCAAGATGCACACAAATCCAGCGTTTCGAGCGACTGACCGTGCCACCAACCTAGCCTTTGCGCGACAGCGCGGCTTTGGCGTGCTGGCGGTAAACGGGCCGGAGGGGCCGCTGATATCGCACATACCGTTCGTTCTGAATGCTGATGGCACGCAGGCCGATATGCACCTTACGCGGTCAAACCCGATTGCTCGGGCGGGTCTGCCAGCAGATGCGGTGATCGCGGTGATGGGGCCGGATGCCTATATCTCGCCCGATTGGTACGAGGTGCCGGATCAGGTGCCGACGTGGAACTATGTGGCGGTGCATCTGCGCGGGCGGCTGATCGCGCTGGATGAAAGCGTGATGCGCGACCATGTGGATGAGCTGAGCGCCGTGCATGAAGGGCGGCTGCTGCCGAAAAAACCGTGGACAAGTGACAAGATGGCCGAAGGGGTGATGCCGCGCATGATGCGGATGATTCTGCCCTTCCGGCTGGAAATTGCGTCGGTGGATGGCACATGGAAGCTAAGCCAGAACAAGGACGCGGAGGTGCGGGCGCGCACGAAGGCGGCGCTGGCCAGTCAGGATGATGCAGGGGCAAGGGCGATTGCGGGGTTGATGGGGGAAATCAGGCGCGATTGACGGGCCTAATTGACGGTCCTATCCGAAAGCCCTAACCAAATACCGCAGCAGGGCGCGGGGTGTGTGATGCCTAGGTTTGTTAGAATCCTGTGCGCATCAGCAATGCTGCTTTGCGTGTCAATCGGTGCAAGGGCGGAACGTATGGATTATCTGACGGTTGTGGGGCCGCGGAATCTGGCGGCGCTGGAGTGGGAATTCCGCGATAATCCGTTTGGCGATACGCTTTGGATTCTGAACGAAACAGAGCATGGTTCAAACGGGCCAGAGCGTTTGTTTGCCTTTGCGGACCTGCTTAGCAACCCGGGACGGACGGCCGAGATCGATGCGCAGTTTCTGGTGCCTTGGTTGGTGCGTTACATGTGGGAGGTGCCGCATCCGCGATATACGGCAGCAGCATGGCCTGTGTTGATGGAAGTGGCAGGTCAGGATGCAGATCTTGCAGGGCTTGCAGTTGAAATCCTGACGCAGCACCCACATGGCAGCCTGCGCGCGGCGGT
Source organism: Pseudomonadota bacterium (assembly GCA_046049665.1). GTDB lineage: Bacteria > Pseudomonadota > Alphaproteobacteria > Rhodobacterales > Rhodobacteraceae > JAAFHS01. The sequence continues at coordinate 1,350 of JBJOQW010000105.1, forward strand.
GCTTGAACCAACGGACGATTACACACCTGCGCACCTTGATGCGCCCGATCTGATCGCGCTTTTGCCAGATCTGATTGCCCATGACCCGGACCCCGATGTGCGCTTGGCCGCAATTGAGCATGCATCTTATCTGGGGTATTTTGATCCCAAGGTGTTGAACCTGTTTGCGCTGTTTCGTGCTTCGGCAGAAAATGATCCCTCGCCACATGTTCGGGGGCAGGCGTTGGCATTGCTGTGGGAGCTGCGCGACGGGGCTGAGGGGGACCGCGGTTTTCTGGTGGCCCAGCTTATGCGGGCTGACAATCGCAGTGTTCTGCCGGTGATCATGCCGGGTGTGCTGCGCACGGTCGGCGATGGCAACCCTGCGGATGCCGAGCTGATAGCGGTCGCATTCAACGTACTGGCGCGCGAACGAGGGAATCCGCGCTATGATGACATTGTGAATGGGCTGGGCTGGGCGACGCTTGCGCTGTCGCGCGATGGGCGGCCAGGGATGGAGCGCTGGCTGGGGGCTGCACCTTTTGCGGATGGCACAGCCTTGCTGGCGTTTCTGCAAGGGCAGTTTGATAATCCTGACATTCCGGCAGAAGACCGGGTTCTGGCGGTCACTGTGCTTCATCGGCTGGGAAAGATGCCACCCGCGCAGGCCATTCTGGACCTTCTTCTGGAAGATGGCACGGGGCCGCTGGCCATGTCACTTGCCGGTGAAGTGGGGTGGCCGCTGATGCCGCTGATGCGGGCGAAGACGGCCACGGGGGAGACGGGCCTGGCCGTCTTGCAAGCCTTGTACACCAAAGCGCTGCGGGGCGGACCGGATGAAGTTTCGCAAATGTTATTCTTTCGCAAATGGATCGTTGAGATGGTTGTGAAAAGGGCCATCAGCCTTGCGCGGTCCGGGGCGGCGGCAGATCTGGACATGGCGTTTGACTGGATCTTGACAGATCCCAATGATCAATCTTTCGCACTGTATGATCTGCGCAACACGGATGCGATTTTGGATCTGTCTCGCCTTGCCGATGTGGCCTTGAATGCGGCGAACAGTTTTGCGCAGGCAGGCGTGGCTGAAACAATCGCCATCCGCTACCAAACGCTTGGTGATGCCGCAATGCTGCCCTTGCTTGAACGTGTCCTGTCTGAAACGCAGTCTGCGAACGTGCTTGGCTCGATTGCGCGCGAATTGCCCCTCCGCTCGACCCTGGCAACCGACCGTCCTGCCGATGAAAAACGGCTTGTGGCGGCAATGGTTGCAGGGCTGGATCGTACAAAGGCCGATGAAGATTATGGCTACATGCGCGATGCGGCGAACAACTGGCTGGGACAATCGGCCAAACCTTGATAAATGGCCCAATGCGACTGGGATTATGACCGGGTCAAGGAAAACGCCATGCAGCTGTATTACTCCCCCACCTCGCCTTATGTCAGAAAGGTGGCAGTGCTGATTGAGGAAGCCGGATTGGCCGACCGGGTCGAACGGATTGCCTCATCAGGCACGCCACTGGCACCGGGGTCATTGCCACTGGCCGAAAACCCCTTGGGCAAAGTTCCGGTTCTGGTGACTGCGGACGGCGCGCTTTATGACAGCCGGGTGATTTGCCGCTATCTGAATGATGTGGCGGGGGCGGGGGCCTATCCTGCGGGGGCGGCGCTGTGGCGGACATTGGTGCTGGAGGCGACAGCGGATGGTATTCTGGATGCAGCGCTGCTGATGGTCTACGAAGGGCGCTTGCGGCCGGAAGAGCTGCGCTATCAGCCGTGGATTGATGCGCAATGGGCCAAGGTGGCCCGCGCGCTGGACGTGCTTGAGGCGGATTGGAAAGATCATCTGTCAGCGGCGCATGACGGCTGCCCGAACATGGGGCATATCGCGCTTGGGGCGGCACTCGGCTATGTGGATTTCCGGCTTGGGGCCATGGACTGGCGGGCTGGACGGCCGGCGCTTGCTGACTGGGCTGCGGCGTTTGCAGCGCGCCCGGCGATGGTTGCAACCGTCCCGGTCGGATAATTGCACCCTTTGGGCGCGATGCGCGCTACGTTCTGTCGCAGATGCTTGACCGGGTGTCGGGCTGCGCCACTTCGCAGTTTCGGTAACGATTTGATTGCTCTTACAGGCTATTGCGGCAGAACTGCGCCTGATTGTCCGCTGGACGCCGCGCGCGGTGTTGGCTAAAAGCCGCCTCAGCTAAGGCTACGGGTGACCGTAGCCCCGTCAGATGTGGCCCGGACGCGGGCCGTGGAATGGAGAAGTTTCGTGTCCCACGATGAAAATACCGCAGGCACCCGGCGCGACTTTCTGTATTACGCAACAGCGGGTACGGGCGCAGTGGTGGCCGGGGCGGCAGTCTGGCCGCTGGTCAACCAGATGAACCCATCGGCAGATGTGCAGGCGCTGGCCTCGATCTACGTTGATGTGGGTGGGGTTGAGCCCGGCACGCAGCTGACGGTCAAATGGCTGGGCAAGCCGGTGTTCATTCGCCGCCGCACCCCCGAAGAGATTGAGGCCGCGCGCGCCGTGGATGTGACCACGCTGCCCGATCCGCTGGCCGACAATGGCAACCTTGCCGCAGAATCAGACGCATCTGACCAGAACCGCACACTGGATGAAG
>JBJOQW010000106.1:0-11230 GCA_046049665.1 Pseudomonadota bacterium
AGACCCATGGCCACACCGGCCACAGGGGCCTTCAGCGGCACGCCTGCATCCATCATCGACAGGCTGCCACCCAGACCGATGCCATCGAGGATGACCCGTTGGATTCCGTGATCTCTGACACCACGCGAATGGTGTAGGGGAAATCCGTCGGTGCCGGCAGAACTGCCTGCAGCGCGCGCCATGCCAGCTTGCCATGGCCAATCTCACGGCGGCCCGGGCTGCCCACACGGCCAACTTCACCCACCGAATAGGGTGGGAAGTTGTAATGCAGCAGGAAGTTCGAACGCGAATTGCCGTGCAGCGCGTCGATGATCTGCTCATCTTCGCCCGTGCCCAGCGTCGTGATCACCAGACCCTGCGTTTCACCACGGGTGAACAAGGCCGACCCGTGCGTGCGCGGCAGAATGCCCGTTTCGCAGACAATCGGGCGCACCGTCTTCGTGTCACGCCCATCAATCCGCTTGCCGGTTTTCACCACGTCACCGCGCAGGATCGCCATTTCCAGCTTCTTGATCGCCGGATACAGGTTGCTGTCAGCCTGATCTTCTTCAGACATCGCCGCCTTGATCGCCTCAACCGCCGCTTCAATCGCCCCGGTGCGCTCCTGCTTGTCACGGATCGCAAAGGCTGCGCGCATCTGCGCCTCACCCGCCGTCTTCACCTTGGCATACAGCGCCGAATAATCAGGCGGGGTAAAGTCCATCGGCTCTTTCGCGCATTCTTCTGCAAAGGCCATGATCATGTCGATCACCGGCTGCATCTGCGCATGGCCAAACTTCACCGCGCCCAGCATTTCTTCTTCCGTCAGCTCGTAGGCTTCCGATTCCACCATCATCACGGCGTCTTTCGTGCCCGCGATCACCAGATCAAGCCGCTGATCCGGGTTGCTGCGCAGGCTTTGCATATCGTCCACGCTTGGGTTCAGCACATAGTTGCCACCCTTAAAGCCCACGCGCGCAGCCCCGATCGGGCCCATGAACGGCACGCCTGAAATCGTCAGCGCTGCCGACACCGCGATCATCGCCACGATATCGGGTTCGTTGACCAGATCGTGGCTAAGAACCGTCGCCATCACCAGCACTTCGTTCTTGAACCCGTCCACGAACAGCGGGCGGCAAGGACGGTCAATCAGACGCGAGGTCAGCGTTTCCTTTTCAGAAGGCCGCGCTTCACGCTTGAAAAAGCCGCCGGGAATTTTCCCTGCGGCGTAATACTTCTCTTGATAGTGCACGGTCAGCGGGAAAAAGTCCTGCCCCGGCTTCTGGTTGCGCGCATAGGTCACGTTCGCCATGACCGATGTTTCGCCCAAAGTGGCGATCACCGTGCCGTCAGCCTGACGCGCAATCTTTCCGCTTTCCAGTGTCAGCGTCTCGCTGCCCCACTGGATTGATTTCTTCGTTACATTAAACATCTTGGTTTCCTCTGGGATCGGCCCCCTGGCCAGTCATCCCGCATATCTGGCGGCCCCATTGCCGCCGCCCCCCGCAATCCTTCGCATGTGGCCGGGGGCATGGCCGCACATCACAGATGGCGCGCGCTTACAGCAAAAAGCCGCAGATGGGAAGCACGCTCTTGGCCGCAGCCAGAACGGGCCGTTTGCAAACGTGTCGCGTTGACAAACCCTGACCCCAATTTCATCGTGAAAACATGTCGCACAGCCGTTCCACCGATTACGACCAGCCCCACACGCAGGCCGGCAAACCGGACAGCGCAGCCCAGTCTGCAGAACAGTCCGCACGCGAAAAGCAGGCCGCTGATCGCCGCGATCAGATCAGGTCAATGGCCCATGCCGTTGTGCAGGCCATGGTGACATCGCACCGCAATAAATAGGCGCATCTTCAGCGTCCCGTCCCTGCCAAACAGGTCTGTTCGGCCAGGGCGTGACCTGTGCTTGCACCGCACAGCATTTCAGCAACCATCGCGCAGCCTGCTGAAATTTAGGCAGTTTGCCATTTTGCGGCGCTTTGGCCCTGCGCAGGCATTCTCACTTGGGCCCGCTGCCGCGTTGTTGTGCCTGACGAACAAGGGAATGTGGCCATGAACCGGCTATCCATCATCGTGGTCGAACGCGACCGGGACCGTGCACTGCGCATTGTTGATGGCCTCATGGCATCAGAAGATCACAATGTGGTTGTGATAGCCGAAGCAACCGGACTGGCCCGCAAAATCGCTGAGCATAAACCGGATATCGTACTGATTGATGCAGGCGATCCGTCACGCGATGTTCTGGAAGAACTTGCCCTGGCCTCGGGGCCTCTGGACAGGCCCGTGGCCATGTTCGTGGACAGATCAGATGGCACAATGACCCGCGCCGCGATTGAGGCGGGGGTATCGGCCTATGTCGTGGATGGCCTGCAGCCTGAACGGATCAAGCCGATACTCGATGCGGCGATTGCGCGCTTCCACATGTTTCAGAAAATGCGCATGGAACTTGCGGCCACGAAAGCGGCGCTGGAAGACCGCAAGATCATTGATCGCGCCAAGGCCATTCTGATGAAGGCGCGCGGGATTGATGAAGAAGCCGCCTATGCCCTGCTGCGCAAGACGGCGATGGACCAAAAGCGCAAGGTGGCCGATATCGCGCAGCAACTGGTCATGGCAGCGGGTTTGCTGACATGACGCGCGCGATGCACCTTGCCTTTGTGCCGCTGGTCGATGCGGCCCCCCTCATCGTTGCCCAAGAGCTTGGGTTTGCCGCCGAAGAAGGGCTTTCCCTGATCCTGCAGCGCTGCCAGGCTTGGGCGCAGGTGCGCGATCTGCTGGGCGCGGGCGCCGTGGATGCAGCCCATATGCTGGTGCCGATCCCCGTGGCTCAGGCCCTTGGGCTGGGCCCTGACTTTCCGGCGCTTGATGTGCTGATGATCATGTCACAGGGCGGGCAGGCCATCACGGTCAGCCCTCGGCTTGCCATGATAATGCAGTCGGCGGGGCATGGCTTTGCGTTTGATGATCCGGTTGCAGCGGGTGCTGCCTTGCTTGCGGCCACGGGCGGGCAGTTGCGCCTTGGCGTGCCCTTTCCCTTTTCGACCCATGCCATGATTGCGCGTCACTGGCTGGTGGCCAGCGGCTTTGGGGCGTGGGTGTCCGTGCATACCGTGCCGCCGCCCCTCATGGCCGGGGCGCTTGCCGCAGGTGAAGTGGATGCCTTTTGTGTGGGCGAACCCTGGGGGTCTGTTGCGGTTGAGGCGGGTGCGGGCGTGCTGCTGCTGGCAGGTCAGTCGATCTGGGCGGCATCGCCGGAGAAGGCGCTGGTCATGCGCCATGACAAGGCCGATCAAGACCCGGCGGTGACGGGTGCGCTGATGCGGGCGCTGTGGCGCGCGGCGCGCTGGCTGGATATGCCGGAAAACCGCGGCACGGCAGCCGAACTTTTGGCGCGTGAACCCTATCTTGACCTGCCCCCGGCGCTGACGGAACACGCCCTTCTTGGGCGCTTTGCCGTAGGCCCGTCTGGCAGTCTGCGGATCGTTCCTGACTTCATGCGCTTTCATCGGGGTGCGGCCAGCTTTCCCTGGAAAAGCACCGCCGCCCTGATGGCCGATCAACTGGCGCGGCAACACAAGCTGGACCCGGCGCAGGCGCTGCCCGCCGCCATGGCCCGTTTTCGCACCGACCTTTACCGCCAGCACCTGCGCAGCGCCGGGGCTGACCTGCCGGGCGCTTCGGCCAAGATCGAAGGCGCCATGCGCCATCCGACCGCTGTCGCCTCAGAGCAGGGCCAGATGATTCTGCCGCCCGATGCCTTCTTTGACGGCTGGCAGTTTGATCCTGCGTTCGCGACGCGGTGAAAATCTGTGCAACCAGCTGAATGGTCGCCGAAAAAGCATGCCGCAAACGCAATGCCGCGCCGCAGCAACGCAGAAATACTGGCATCGTTCACCGTGCTGAAGCATTGATGAGGAAAGGCATTGCAACGGCGCAACCGCCTCTGACGCTCCTTCGCAACGCAGCGAGCACCCCATCCCCCCTCCGTACACCGGCAATGGCGCCATGACTTTTGCTGCCCCATTGCGGGCTGCCAGTTCCTGCCGCCTTGCCACCTGCACCTGTTTCGCACCGCTACGCCAACCGCGATCCCCACATTGCTCAAGGAAGCCACGCCATGACAAAGACCCTGATCAACCGCCGCTCATTGTTCAAATCCGCCTCTGGCATGATTGCCACTGCCGCTGCCGCACGCGCCCTTATCCCCGGTGGAGCCTGGGCCACAACCGCCACGCCCGAGGTGACGGGGGCCAAGCTGGGCTATATCGCCCTGACAGATTCTGCCCCGCTGATCATCGCGCTGGAAAAGGGGTTTTTCGCGGCACATGGCGTGCCGGACATGCTGATCGAAAAGCAGGCCAGCTGGGGTGCCACGCGTGACAACATGGCATTGGGGTCTGCGGCAGGCGGCATTGATGGCGGCCATATCCTGCGCCCGAAGGTGCATCTGTATTCCACCGGCAAGGTGATGCAGAACAACGTGCCGCTGCCGATGTACACGCTTTTGAACCTGAACGAACAATGCCAGGGCATTTCCGTCACGCAGGCCTATGTCGACAGCGGTGTGGGGCTGGATTCTGCGCCCTTGAAAGAGATTTTCGCCGCCAAACGCGCCGAGGGTGCCGAAATTCCGGTTGCCATGACATTCCCCGGCGGCACGCATGACCTGTGGATGCGCTACTGGCTGGCCGCTGGTGGCATTGACCCGACCAAGGATGTTGACCTGATCGTGGTCCCTCCGCCGCAGATGGTGGCCAACATGAAGGTCGGCAACATGGAGGCCTTCTGCGTGGGCGAGCCGTGGAACGAACAGCTGGTCAATCAGGGCATCGGCTTCACCGCCGCCACCACGGGCGAGCTGTGGAAGCATCACCCGGAAAAGGTGCTGGGCATGCGGGCCGATTGGGTGGATGCGCACCCCAACGCAACCATCGCCATCATGGCTGCCGTGATGGAAGCGCAGATGTGGTGCGAGACCGCTGAAAACAAACAGGAAATGGCCGAGATCATTGGCAAGCGCCAATGGTACAACGTGCCCGTGGCCGATATCAGCGGCCGCATCAAGGGCGAGATCAACTATGGCAATGGCCGGGTGGAATCGCGCCCTGATCTGGCGATGACCTTCTGGCGTGATGGGGCTGCGTCCTATCCGTGGAAATCGCTCGACAGCTGGTTCGTGACGGAAAACAAGCGTTGGGGCTATCTGCCGGGTGATCTGGATACCGCCGCATTGGTCAACGCCACCAACCGCAGTGATCTGTGGCTGCAGGCGGCAGGCGTGCTGGGCCTTGATACGGCCAGCTTTGGTGACAGCCGCGGCGTTGAAACCATGTTCGATGGCAAGACCTTTGATCCGGCCAATCCGCAAGCCTACCTCGACAGCCTGTCGATCAAGGCCATGGCATAGGCGGGGGTGGGGGCATGTCCGTCACCGCCTTGAAACGGGCCGATATGGCCCCCGAGACGCCAACCAAGGCACAAGTGCTGCCTTTGCCCGCCCCTGCGCGCAAAGGCCCAGCATGGGGTGCGCGCGCCGGGCAATTCCTTACGCAAAGCGTGCTGCCACCGGCCCTTGTTCTGATCGTGCTGCTGGGCATCTGGCAGATCGCGGCTGGTGGCGCAGGCTCGGGCCTGCCCACCCCGCTGATGGTGTGGGAACAAAGCTATGAACTGATCGTCTCGCCCTTCTTTGTCTATGGCACGCAGGACATTGGCCTTGGCTGGCGCGTGCTCACCTCGCTTGAACGGGTCGCCTATGGCTTTGGTCTGGCATCCATCGCGGGCGTGCTGATCGGTGCCGTGATCGGCCAATCCGTCTGGATGATGCGCGGCCTTGACCCGATCTTTCAGGTGTTGCGCACCGTTCCGCCCCTTGCATGGCTGCCCATCAGCCTTGCCGCCTTCATGGACAGCGGTCCATCGGCCATTTTCGTGATTTTCATCACCGCCATCTGGCCCATCATCATCAACACCGCCGCAGGCGTGCGCGCCATCCCACAGGATTACCGCAACGTGGCCGCCGTGTTGCGCCTCAATCAGGTCGAATTCTTCTTCAAGATCATGATCCCGTCCGCTGCCCCCTACATCTTTTCCGGCCTGCGCATTGGTGTTGGCCTGTCCTGGCTTGCCATCGTGGCCGCCGAGATGCTGACAGGTGGCGTCGGCATCGGCTTCTTTATCTGGGATGCGTGGAACTCCAGCCGCCTGACCGACATCATCGTGGCCCTCGTCTACATCGGCATCACCGGCTTTGTGCTTGACCGGTTCGTGGGCTGGTTCGGTGGCATCGTCTCTCGTGGCACAGCAGCATAAGGGGCGGGCAAATGAGCTATCTGAAAATCGACCGCGTGGTGAAGACCTTTACCAACGGCACCAAGGTGACCGAGGTTCTGTCCGACATCCGCCTGACCATCGAAAAGGGCGAGTTCGTCTCGATCATCGGCCATTCGGGCTGTGGCAAATCCACCCTGCTGAACCTGATCGGCGGGCTGACGCAGGTGACAACCGGCGCGATCAAGCTGGAAGGCCGCGAGGTGAATGCGCCGGGGCCGGACCGTGCCATCGTGTTCCAGAACCACAGCCTGCTGCCCTGGCTTTCCGTCTATGACAACGTGAAGCTGGCCGTGACCAAGGTCTTCGGCAGCACCAAGTCAAAGGCCGAACGCCATGACTGGATCATGCGCAACCTTGATCTGGTGCAGATGACCCATGCCGCAGACAAACGCCCCGGCGAAATTTCGGGCGGCATGCGCCAACGCGTTGGCATTGCGCGGGCGCTGGCGATGGAGCCGAAGATCCTGCTGCTGGATGAACCCTTCGGCGCGCTGGACGCGTTGACGCGGGCACATCTGCAGGATGCAGTCATGGATATCCACGCGCGCCTTGGCAACACGATGATCATGATCACCCATGACATTGACGAGGCCGTGCTGCTGGCCGACCGCGTTGTCATGATGACCAATGGCCCGGCGGCGACGATTGGTGAGATCTTGCCCGTTGCCCTGCCCCGTCGGCGTGACCGCATCGCCCTTGCCAGCCACCCCGATTATGTGCGCGCCCGCGAAGGCGTGTTGCGGTTCCTCTATGAACGCCACCGCTTTGTGGAGGCTGCGGAATGACACAGAAACTGGTCATCATCGGCGCTGGCATGGCTTCGGGTCGGATGCTGGAACAGATATTCGAGGCAGGGGGCGATTTTGACGTAACCCTGTTCAACGCCGAGGCGCGTGGCAACTATAACCGCCTGATGCTGTCGCCCGTGCTGTCAGGCGAGAAAACCTACGAACAGATCATCACGCATGACGCGGACTGGTACGCAACGCACGGCGTCGATTGCCGCTTTGGCGAGGCGGTGGTCAAGATTGATCGCACCAACCGCGTTGTCTATTCGAATGCGGGCGGCGTGCCCTATGACAAGCTGGTGATTGCCACGGGGTCAGCTCCGTTCATCATTCCGGTGCCGGGCAAAGACCTGCCGGGCGTCGTAACCTATCGTGACCTTGAAGATACCAACGCGATGATCGCGGCCAGCCGCCCCGGTGCCAAGGCCGTGGTCATCGGCGGCGGCCTGTTGGGGCTGGAAGCGGCGGCAGGCATGGCCGCGCGTGGGGCCGAGGTGACGGTGATCCACCTGATGGGCCATCTGATGGAACGCCAGCTTGACCCCGCAGCAGGCTACCTTTTGCAAAAGGATCTTGAGGCACGGGGCATCCGTGTGCATTGCAAGGGTGCGACAAAGGCCATTCTGGGCACGGACCGGGTCGAGGCTGTGCTGCTGGAAGATGGCACGGTTTACCCGGCCGATCTGGTCTGCATGGCCGTGGGCATTCGCCCCGAAGTGCGCCTTGCCAATGACGCGCATCTGGATGTGGGCCGCGGCATCACGGTGAACGATCAGCTGCAAACCTCCGATCCTGCCATCTTCGCGCTTGGTGAATGCGTCGAACATGACAAGCAACTTTTCGGCCTTGTGGCCCCCTTGTACGATCAGGCCAAGGTTCTGGCGCAGACGCTGCTGGGGCAGGATGCCGCCTTCCAGCCCGTACAGACGGCAACCAAGCTGAAGGTCACGGGCGTTGATCTGTTCAGCGCGGGCGATTTCGCCGATGCCCCGGGGCGTGAGGATATTGTCTTCCGCGACCCGGGCCGTGGCGTTTACAAACGTCTGATCCTTGAAGCGGACCGCCTGATCGGGGCCGTCATGTATGGTGATACCGCCGATGGCAGCTGGTTCTTTGGCCTGATCAAGGATGGCACGCCCGTTGAGGCCATGCGCGACACGCTGATCTTTGGCCCCGCCTTTGCCGGAGGGCCCGCCGCAAACCCTTTGGCAGCCGTTGCAGCCTTGCCGCTTGATGCGGAGATCTGTGGCTGCAACGGCGTGTGCAAGGGGACTATCATCAACGCCATCACCGCAGGCGCCACCAGCCTTGATGCCGTGCGTGCCACCACCAAGGCCAGCTCCAGCTGCGGCACATGCACCGGGCTGGTCGAACAGGTGATGGCGTTCACATTGGGCGATGCGTTCAAGGCCAACGCCAACCCGCCCATGTGCAAATGCACCGATCACACACATGAAGACGTGCGCCGCCTGATCAAATCCATGGGCCTGAAATCCATTCCTGCCGTCATGCAGGAACTGGGCTGGAAAACCGTGGGCGGCTGTGCTTCCTGTCGCCCAGCCCTGAACTACTACCTGATTTCCGACTGGCCCACCGAATATGTCGATGACCGCCAGTCGCGGTTCGTGAACGAACGCAACCACGCCAACATCCAGAAAGACGGCACCTATTCTGTCGTGCCGCGCATGTGGGGCGGGGTGACCACGGCGGCCGAATTGCGCGCGATTGCCGATGCGGCTGATCGCTATGCCGTGCCGATGATCAAGGTGACAGGCGGCCAGCGGATAGACCTTCTGGGCGTGCGCAAGGAAGACCTGCCGGGCATCTGGGCCGATTTCAACGCCGCAGGCATGTTATCGGGGCACGCCTATGCCAAGGGCCTGCGCACGGTAAAAACCTGCGTCGGCAGCGAATTCTGCCGCTTTGGCACCCAGGACAGCACCGGGCTGGGCATCAAGCTGGAAAAACTGCTCTGGGGGTCATGGACGCCGGCCAAGGTCAAACTTGGCGTGTCAGGCTGCCCGCGCAACTGCGCCGAAGCCACCTGCAAGGATATTGGCGTGGTCTGCGTTGACAGCGGGTACGAGATCAGCGTGGCGGGTGCTGCGGGCATGGATGTCAAGGAAACCGAATTCCTGCTGAAGGCCGAAACCGAAGCCGAAGTGATGGAAATCATCGCAGCCTTCGTGCAACTGTACCGCGAAAACGCGCGCTATCTGCACCGCATCTACAAATGGGTGGCCAAGGTGGGCCTTGACTGGTGCCGCGAACAGGTCGCCGATCCTGCAATCAGGCGCGCGCTTTATGACCGGTTCATGCTGTCGCAGTCCATCTACCAGACCGATCCATGGGCCGAACATGCAGCCCAACCCGCCGCCTGGGCACCCGTGGCCGACCTGACGCTGAGGGCCGCTGAATGACCCGTTTCATTGATATCGCCGCACTGTCCGACATCCCCCGCCAAGGCGCGCGGCTGGTGAAAACCGCTGCGGGCTGCCTGGCCGTGTTCCGCACGGCAGATGATCAGGTCTTTGCCTTGCAGGACCGCTGCCCGCACAAGGGCGGGCCCTTAAGCGAAGGCATTGTGCATGGCACATCGGTGACCTGCCCGCTGCATGCCTGGGTGTTCGATCTGAACACCGGGCAAGCGCAGGGTGCAGATGAAGGAACGGTTGCGACCTATGAGGTCAAGGTCGAAGGCGGGCGCGTCTGGCTGGATGCAACCCTGATCGCGCAGCGGACAGCGGCATGACAGCGCGCGCGCCCTCCCCCATCCCCTCTTCCCGGGGGGGAAGGGAGGCGCATGTCCTGACCACCTGCCCCTATTGTGGCGTGGGCTGCGGGGTGCGCGCCACATTGGGCCGTGACGCAGTGGCAATTGCGGGCGATGTCTCGCATCCCGCCAATCTGGGAAAGCTCTGCATCAAGGGCGCGACACTTGGCGAAACGCTGGGGCTGCAGCACCGCCTGCTTGCGCCCGTCATCGACGGCGCGCCATCGGATTGGGACACAGCGCTTGACCTGATCGCCGCCCGTTTCAAGGCCACCATCGCCACGCATGGCCCGGATTCTGTGGCGCTGTATGTCTCGGGCCAGCTGCTGACCGAAGATTACTACGTCGCCAACAAGCTGATGAAAGGCTTCATCGGTTCGGCCAATATCGATACCAATTCCCGCCTCTGCATGGCCTCATCCGTCGCAGGCCACCGCCGCGCCTTTGGCACCGATACCGTGCCCGGCCAGTACGAAGACCTTGAACTGGCTGATCTTGTCGTGCTGGTCGGCTCCAACCTCGCCTGGTGCCACCCCGTGCTGTATCAGCGCCTTGCCGCCGCCAAGGCCGCCCGCCCCGCCCTGCGCGTCGTCGTCATTGACCCCCGCCGCACCGCCACCTGCGACATCGCCGATCTGCACCTGCCGCTGACCCCCGGCAGCGATGCCACACTGTTCAACCTGCTGCTTGTGCATCTTGCAGATCATGGCCACACGGACCCCGCCTTTCTGACCCATGTCAGCGGCCATGACAAATGCCTGCAGACCGCCCGCCATGCCAAGCCCGCCGATACCGGCCTTTCCCCCACTGACCTGCAGGCATTCCTTGCCCTTTGGGCGCAAAGCGAACGTGTCGTCACCGTCTATTCCCAAGGCATCAATCAGTCTGATACCGGCACCGACAAGGTGAATGCCATCATCAACTGCCACCTTGCCACGGGCCGCATCGGCCGCCCCGGCATGGGCCCCTTCAGCATCACCGGCCAGCCCAACGCCATGGGCGGGCGCGAGGTGGGCGGCCTTGCCAACATGCTGGCCTGCCATCTGGAGATTGAAAACCCCACCCATCGCGCCGCCGTGCAGACCTTTTGGGCCAGCCCCTCCATGGCCAGCAAACCCGGCCTCAAGGCCGTTGACATGTTCCGCGCGGTTGAAGATAGCCGCATCAAGGCGCTGTGGATCATCCACACCAACCCCGCCGTGACGCTGCCCGAGGCCGATGCCGTCCGCGCTGCCATCGCCGCCTGCGACTTTACCGTGGTCAGCGAGATCACCGCCGCCACCGACACCGCCCGCGCGGCGCAAGTCCTGCTGCCCGCCGCCGCCTGGGGCGAAAAGTCGGGCACCGTCAC
>JBJOQW010000107.1:0-27758 GCA_046049665.1 Pseudomonadota bacterium
CTCGGGCATTGCGTCGGAAATCGTGGTGAATGGCATGTTGATGGACCTGTCGGGCAACCGTCCGGAGGTGGCCGAATACATCGAAACGGGCCGGACCTATCTGGACGGCACGGTGCTGATTGGCGCGCTGGACGGGGTGATCCGTGACCGCATCCGCATGGCTCTGAACGGGCATGTGATGGTGACGGTGCTGATGGATGAGAACAATCAACCGATGGGTGATGCCTGGGTGGAAACCATGGGCCTGGCGGAGCGCGGCAAATCGGGCGCGCTGCTGGCTGATACGCTGGAGGGTGATTTGAACGCTTTCCTGTCCACGGCAGGGGCCAAGGTTCTGCGCGATGATGACAAGATGGATGAGGCGCTGCGCCGTGTGGCGCGGCAAGTGACGGTTGAGGAAATCGGCAAGAAGGTTGAGGTGACGGTGGTCATCAGCCGCTTGACCGAGGCATAAGTCACACGCGCAAAGAGACCGCAGCAAAAAGGCCCGCAGCATCTGCTTGCGGGCCTTTTTGTGTTTTCAGCCTTCAGTGCCGGTTGATGGCTGGGCTTCTTCGGGTTCATCCGGGGTGGGGTCGGGCAGGCGGAAGCTGCGCAGGATGAAATCCGGCACATGATCGCCCATGCCAACCACCGATGGGCCACGGTCTTCGTTCCGGTAATCGCGGCGCGGTTCGCGGCGGTCATCACGGCGGGGTTCATTGCGGTCGTCGCGGCGCGCATCACCCCGGTCATCGCGGCGGGGTTCGGCACGCGTTTCCTTGCGGTCATCCCGGCGCGCGTCATTGCGCGGCTCAGACCGGTCACGCCGGCCCCCATCGCGGCCCGCGTCACGGTTTGCATCGCGGCGCGGTTCGGCGGCAGGCTCGCTGCTGTCGGCTACAACCAGTTCAACCATCGGCGCTTCGTGCTTGTGCTCTGGCGGTTTGCGGTTGTGGTCGCGCCCACTGCGGCTGCGTGACGCGCCACGCTCTTCACGCGGCTTGTCACTGGATTCGCCACCCAGTTCCAGCCCCTCGGGCAGGCTACCCGCCGGGATTTCGCGCTTGATCAGCGCGGTGACGGCGGCAAGGTATTTCGCATCATTCGGCGTGGCGATGGTATAGGCCTTGCCCAAACGCCCCGCACGGCCTGTGCGGCCGATCCGGTGAACGTAATCTTCGGGGTGCGAAGGCACGTCAAAGTTGAACACATGGCTGACGGCCGGAATATCAAGGCCGCGTGCCGCCACATCGGATGCCACCAGCAGATGCACCGATCCATCGCGGAAGCCATCCAGCGTTTTGGTGCGCACCGACTGATCAAGGTCGCCGTGAATGGGCGAGGCGTTAAAGCCGTGCTGTTTCAATGACTTGGAGACCACATCCACATCCATCTTGCGGTTGCAGAAGATGATGGCGTTGGTGCAGGCTTCCCCTTCGGCACGGATCAACGCGCGCAAAACGGCACGCTTTTCGGTAAAGCTGCGGTCCTTGCGGGTGGGCGTAAAGCTGATCAGCCGCTGTTCGATGGTTTCGGATGTGGTGGACTGCCGCGCCACTTCGATCTTGGCCGGATTGGTCAGGAAGGTGTTGGTGATGCGCTCGATCTCGGGCGCCATGGTGGCGCTGAAGAACAGCGTCTGGCGGGTGAATGGCGTCAGCTTGAAGATGCGCTCGATATCCGGAATGAAGCCCATGTCGAGCATGCGGTCGGCTTCATCGACCACCATGATCTGCACGCCACCCAGCAAAAGCTTGCCGCGTTCGAAATGATCCAGCAGGCGGCCCGGTGTGGCGATCAGCACGTCAACGCCACGGTCGATCAGCTTGTCCTGTTCGCCAAAGGCCACGCCGCCAATGAGCAGTGCCTTGGTCAGCTTGGTGTGCTTGGCATAGACGTCAAAGTTTTCAGCCACTTGTGCGGCCAGTTCGCGTGTGGGCGCCAGAACCAGCGACCGTGGCATACGCGCGCGCGCGCGGCCCTGACCCAGCAGGGTGATCATCGGCAGCGTGAAGCTTGCTGTCTTGCCGGTGCCCGTCTGGGCAATGCCCAGCACATCGCGGCCCTTCAGGGCATGCGGAATGGCTTCGGCCTGAATGGGGGTAGGGGTTTCGTAACCGGCTTCGCTAACGGCAGTCAGCACGCGCGGGTCAAGCGCGAGATCGGAAAATTTGGTCATATGCGTCCTGTAAGGCGCGGGATCGGCCCGCGCGGGTGTGAAGGGACGCAAGTTTCCGGGCGCCCCGGCGTCATGTCAGACGTATGTCTGGTGCTGCGGCAGTTAGCGCAAAGCAGGGCAGAGGTCAAGTTCAGGCCTGTTTGATCATAGTTGTGGGTTTGCGCCGGTGTTTTGGCAGCCTGGCTTCGGCTGGAAAGTACATCTCGGGGGTGGCAAGGGCCTTGAGCGCGCCAGCCAGTTGCAAGGCGGCCAGCTCGGGGGCAAGCATGCCATCAACTGTCAGCACCACCTTTCCCGCCGCAAAGCGCGTTTCGCAGGCGATCTGCACCAGATCGGCGAATTCGTTCAGATTGGCCATGCCAACGGATTCTTCCGCAGCTTTTCCCAGAAAGGGCACGGGTTTAATGCGGTTGGCCGCGCGGGCAATGGCAAAGTCCAGCGGGGTTGCCACATGCACGGTGATGAAGTCATGCGTCAGGCAGCTTAGGTAATGCTGGAATGCCGCGCGATCCGGGCGGTCACTGAAGGCAGATACCCCGCGGTGCAAGAAACCTTCGTCCATGAAGATCAGCGTGTCTTCTACCGTGCGGCGAGACAGGAAATGCATCTGCGCAAGCATGTCCATGTTCCACAGGGTGCGGCCCAGATCATGACGGGTGGCTTGCAGCAGGGCATCAAACAGGGCGGGGTTGTTATGCGCAAAGGAAAAGCAGCCGTAAATGCCCGTGCGTTCGGCGCGGCGCTGCAGAAAGCGGATATGCGTGCGCCCCTCTTCCATCAGGTCACGCGCGACCATGCGAAGCGAGTTGCAGCGCAAGCGTTCCTCGCGCAGCTTTTCTGCCAATGTTGCAATCAACGTGGACTTCCCGCTGCCGGGAAGCCCGATGAATTCGATCAGCACGGTGTCAGATCTTTTCGCACAGGATGTGGTGGATCAGGCCTTCTTCGTCTTCCTTGACAAGACGCCGTTCCATCACGCGCAGTTTGTTGTCAGCCAGAAGCTGCGTCACCTTTGCTTCGGACATCTTGCCAGCCATAACGTCGGCATCGGTGATCGGTGTATCGCCATTCGGGTTCTGGCCCAACTGGATGATCGCGTATTTCTTTGTCACGCGTGAGAATTCGGCCAAGGCCCGCTTGGCGACGTCATATGTCACGATGTCGCGCAGAAAGCGCGTGCTGACCAGAAGATCGAATTTTTCATCCTCGAACGGCAGGCGGGCGGCATCGCCGATGCTGCAATGGCAGTGATCGAACAATTCGCCAAGCGCGCGGCGGGCGGCGTCAATCATGTGGCCAGAGCTATCAAGGCCGGAAATCTTGTACCCGCGCTCAACATAATAAGGCACAAAGCGCCCGGTGCCGAAGGGGATATCAACCACGGTCAGGTTACGCGGCAGCATATCCAGCAGTGCCTTCATGTGTTCCTGTTCCACATGCCACCAAGGCTGCTTCTTGCGGCGCTTTTCGTAGTTATCGGCGCGCTCGTTATAGTAGGTGTCACCCTTGGGTCGCTGCATGTTCATTCGTTGCCTCGATTTTGTTTTTTCAGCAATGTCTTGCAGTATGAACCGTCTGTCCAGCACTTTTCAGGCGCCTGAAGAACCTGTCGCGGGCTGTTGCGCGTTTGACTCAGGTTTGCAAAGGCAGGGTCGGTCCATTCAGACGGGTTGCACGAATCCGTGCGGCATGCCAAACTTACCGCATAGAACGGCTTATTTTATTGAGAGTTTTGAAATGACGAACCTGTTTTTCGGGGCGCTGATGGCGCTTTCCTGTTTTGCATGTCCCACTTTTGCAGAAAGGTCCGCATGTGCGGGGCAGGGCTGCAATGAGGCGTCCTTTACACTGACATCAACGGCAGATCAGGCGCGCTATGGGCTGCTGTTTGCGGCAGCATCAGACATGGATTGCGCATCGGTGCAGTTTGTTGTGGTCGAAGCGCGGCGTGGCGTGGTGGGGCAGTCAGGCGTGTTGCGCCCGGGCGATGTGCAGGTGGCGCGCATTGGCCGCGGCTATGCGCCGGGTGAGCATGACTTGACGATCTTTGCTTCTGGTTGCCAGACGCAGCCCTTTGGGGTGCGGCGGGTGCGGTTGGGCAAGCCGTCACCTGATCATGGCTGGCGGGCAGCGGCCTTTCTGCAGGCTGCGTTCACGCCCTAAGCCTCGGCCCCGCGCAAGACTGTGACGGGGGCCCATTCGACCGCGCGATAGTCAAATCCGCCCTCAATGGTGGGTTTGACGACGGCGAAATAGGGTGAAACGTCAAAATCGCGCGGTGCGAACAGCGAATGATGGCGGATGTGAAAAATCTCACGCGTTACCGCGTTTTCCGTGGCGGTTTCGATCATGGGCAGAATGGGGTAGCGCACCGATTGAAACGCTTCGGCAATGACGGTGGAACAGATTGCCCGTGTCGGATCGCCCGACCCAAGCGCCAGCATGCGGCGGCGAAACCGCTTTGGCACCGGGGGCTGGGGCAACAGGTAACGCGCCAGATCAAACACGTTTTTCAGATCATAGCGTCGGCCAAGGCTGGTGCGCATATGGTCCAGCACACGCATCCGGTCATCTTCGGTCAGGCCTACGGGGCGGCAGATGCGCAGGTTCAGATGCAGCAGGCTGTCCAGCGCAATGTAGCGCACGCCATCACGCAGGTCAGCCTCGATCAGATCGCGCCCCTCGCCATCGCCGACGAACATCGCGGCATGTGACCATGTCGATTGCGTCAGGTACTTGATCGCCGCCGAAATGCGCCTGTCACCTTCAACCAGCACCACATCGCCGGGCCGCAGGCAGGCGCGCATGCGGGCGGGGCTGGCCACAGCCATCAGGACATAGCCCTTGGTCTGCTTTTGCAGGAACCGGGCGATGGTGCGGCCTAAAACTGCGGAAAAGCGGTTCATCGGGTGCCTATTTCGGGCGTTCAGTCTGTACAGCAGAGTTTGACATTGGATAAACGCAACTGTCACCAAACGTTTGGCGTCCTCGCGCTTGTGTCATTGTCTGAAACCTTGCAACGGGCACGCAAAACCGCCAGATAGCAGGCGTGAAATGAAGGGTGCAGGCCATGACGCAAAACATCGCAATTCTGGGGGCTTCGGGCTATACGGGTGCTGAACTGGTGCGCCTGATTGCAACGCACCCGTCCTACCGCATCGTGGCCCTGTCGGCTGACCGCAAGGCAGGCCTGCCAATGGCCGAGGTGTTTCCCTTCCTGCGGCACCTGGACCTGCCGATCCTGCAAAAGATTGACGAGATTGACTTTTCCAAGGTCGATCTGGCGTTTTGTGCGCTTCCCCATGCCACAACGCAGGCCGTGGTGGCTGCCCTGCCGCGCGATCTGAAGATCGTGGACCTAAGCGCCGATTTTCGCCTGCGTGACCCGGAGGCATACGCGAAATGGTATGGCCAGCCGCATAGCCAGCCGGAATTGCAGGCCGAAGCCGTTTATGGCCTGACGGAATTTTACCGCGATGACATCGCCAAGGCACGTCTGGTGGCGGGCACGGGCTGCAATGCGGCGGCGGGGCAGTATGCGCTGCGCCCACTGATTGCCGCAGGTGTGATTGATCTGGACCGGATCGTGATTGATCTGAAGGCGGGCGTGTCCGGGGCAGGGCGGTCGCTCAAGGAAAATCTGCTGCATGCGGAATTGTCGGGCGGCACGCATGCCTATTCGGCCGGGGGCAAGCACCGGCATCTGGGCGAGTTTGACCAAGAGTTTTCGCTGATCGCAGGGCGGCCAGTGCATGTGCAGTTCACGCCGCATCTGTTGCCGATGAACCGGGGGATCTTGGCAAGCGTCTACGTGGATGGTGACCCTGCGGTGGTGCATGCCACGCTGGCCGCCGCTTATGCGGCCGAGCCGTTTCTGAAAGTGCTGCCCTTTGGCAGCCTGCCATCAACGCGCGATATTGCGGGATCAAACTTCTGCCATCTGGGCGTGGTGGGTGACCGGATGCAGGGGCGTGCCATCGTGGTTTCGGTCCTGGATAACCTGACCAAGGGGTCTTCGGGCCAAGCCATTCAGAACGCCAACCTGATGCTGGGGGTGGAGGAGACGGCTGGCCTGATGCTGGCCCCCGTTTTCCCATGAGGGGGCTGAAAAAACAGCGCCGGGTGCAGGTTATTGTGCTGGCGGTGGCAGCCCTTGCGCTGTCAACGGCGCTGATCGGCTATGCAATGCGCGATGGCATCAACTTTTTCCGCGCGCCCAGCCAGATGGTGGAAAACCCGCCAAGGGTGGGAGAGGTGTTCCGTCTGGGCGGGCTGGTGGCCGAAGGGTCAATCGTGCGCGGGCAGGGGGAAACGGTGACCTTTGATGTGACGGACGGCGGGGCCACGGTGCCTGTGCGTTACACAGGGGTGCTGCCGGATTTGTTTGGCGAAGGCGAAGGGGCGGTGATGCTGGGCAGCATGGAGGGTGACACATTCGTTGCGACCGAAGTGCTGGCCAAGCATGACGAAACCTACATGCCCGCCGAGGTGATTGATGCGCTGAAAGAGCAGGGTGTTTATAAACCTGACAGCTGAGATGTGCTTGGCCGAAGGGTGCGCTCATCAAGCCTTACAGCTTTCTTCGCGGGGTCGACCGCGCGCTTGGTTTTGCTGCCATTAACCGAACTTGCCTCAGTTTGGCTCCGTTCACCAAGCGGGGCTTGCCATGCAGACAGTTACCGAAATCGCAAAAGAGATCGTCGCCCGTGAAGGCGGCTTTGTGAATGATCCTGATGATCCGGGTGGGGCCACGAACTATGGCGTGACAATCCATACCATGCGTCGTCTTGGCCTTGATCTGACGGGAGATGGCCGTGTCGATGTGAACGATGTGCGGCGGCTGACCCGCGCCAAGGCGGAAGAGATTTTTGTCGAGCATTACTTTCGCCGCCCCGGTCTGGGTGGCCTGCCCGAGGTGCTGCAACCTTCGGTCTTTGACATGTATGTCAACGCAGGCGGCAATGCGGTGAAGGTGCTGCAACGTCTGCTGGCCGACATGGGCTTTGCCAGCGATGCCGATGGTGTGATCGGCCCGCAAACCCTGCGCGCGGCACAGATGGCGTTTGAGGCCGCACCCACGCATCTGGCTGATGCCTATGCCATTGCCCGGCGCAACTATTACTACGCCCTTGGCGATGCGCGCCCTGCCAGCCGCAAATATGCGCGCAGGCGTGATGGCGGCAAAGGCGGCTGGATTACGCGGGCCGAAGAATTCATGTCGGCGCGCTATCACCTGACGGATGCCCAGCACCGCGCACGGGTGGCAGCATGGGGGTGATCGGGCAGATACTGGGGGCGGATCGCGCGATTGCGGCGGCGGGTGCTGCAGCACAGGGCGTGGCCGAAGTGTTCACGCCATCAGCCACGCGGCGGATGGAGCTTTCGGCCGAAGCGCAGATGTCGGCCTTGCGCCAGCTGGGGGCAGAGTATCAGCTTGCCCCGCAAGGGTGGTTTGACCGGTTCGTGAACGGGCTGAACCGCTTGCCACGGCCCATGCTGGCCTTCGGCACGATTGGCCTGTTCGTCTATGCCATGATGGACCCCGACAGTTTTGCGCGCCGCATGGTCGGGCTGAATGCCGTGCCTGAACCCCTGTGGTGGCTGCTGGGGGCGGTGGTCGGCTTTTACTTTGGCGCGCGCGAGGCGCATTACTTTCGCACGCGGCCAGTAACTGCCGGGGGGGCATCTGCAGCTGAGGCCGCAACGACGCCCGTGCCAGATGACAACCCCGCGCTGCGCGACTGGCAACAAGGCCAGTAAAGACCATCGCCGCCTTGACCTGACCTATCGCCTCTGGCATCCCCACGGGCGATAGACAGGATTTGATCAGATGAACCTCTTCAACGATCTGCGCGATGTCGTACTGGCCGCCGTGGGCAGCTTGCAAAGCACGGGTGATTTGCCCGCTGGCCTTGATCTGGCCGCCATTGCCGTGGAACCCCCGCGCGATGCCGCCCACGGCGATATGGCCACCAACGCCGCCATGGTGCTGGCCAAACCCGCAGGCAAGGCCCCCCGTGCCATTGCCGATGCTCTTGCCCCCCTTCTGGCCGCTGACCCCCGCGTGACCGAGGCATCCGTCGCAGGCCCCGGCTTTATCAACATCCGCCTTGCCCCCGCTGTCTGGCAGGGCCTTGTGCGCACAGTGTTGACCCAAGGCATGGGTTACGGTCGCTCGGGCCTTGGGCAGAACCGCAAGGTGAATATCGAATTCGTATCAGCCAACCCCACTGGCCCGATGCATGTAGGCCATGTGCGCGGTGCCGTTTTCGGTGATGCTCTGGCGCGGCTGTTGTCCTTTGCGGGCTGGGACGTCACGCGCGAGTACTATATCAACGATGGTGGCGCACAGGTTGATGTGCTGGCACGCTCTGCCTACGAACGCTACCGCGAGGCTTGCGGCCTTTCACCCGAAATCCGTGAAGGCCTGTATCCGGGTGATTATCTGATCCCCGTGGGCGAGGCGCTGAAAGACAATTACGGCGACAGCCTGCTCGACAAGGGCGAGCAATACTGGCTGGCCGAAGTGCGTGAATTTGCCACCAGCCGCATGATGGCGATGATCCGCGAGGATCTGGCCCTGCTGGGTGTTTCGATGGATATCTATTCGTCTGAAAAGGCACTTTATGGCACGGGCCAGATTGAAGCCGCCATTGCCACCCTGCGTGACATGGACCTGATCTATGAAGGCACGCTTGAACCCCCCAAGGGCGAACTGACCGATGACTGGGAGCCGCGCCTGCAAACGCTGTTCCGCAGCACGGCGCATGGCGATGATGTTGACCGACCGGTGCAGAAATCTGACGGGGCCTGGACATATTTTGCACCCGACATCGCCTATCACTATGACAAGGTGCAGCGCGGCTATGATGCGCTGATTGACATTTTCGGCGCGGATCACGGCGGTTATGTCAAGCGCATGAAGGCTGCGGTGTCTGCATTGTCGGGCGGCCGCGTGCCCTTGGATATCAAGCTCATTCAACTGGTCAAACTGTTTAAGAACGGCGAACCCTTCAAGATGAGCAAGCGTGCCGGCACATTCGTGACCCTGCGCGATGTTGTCGAAATGGCGGGTGCCGATGTGACCCGTTTCATCATGCTGACGCGCAAGAATGACGCAGCGCTGGATTTCGACTTTGACAAGGTTCTGGAGCAATCCAAGGACAACCCCGTGTTTTATGTGCAATACGCCAATGCCCGCATCAATTCGGTGCTGCGCAAAGCGCGCGATGCAGGCATGGATGTATCCGATGCAACCTTGGCTGCGGCTGACCTGACGCGCCTGTCACACCCTGCCGAATTGGCCATGGCGCGGCAACTGGCCGAGTTTCCACGACTGGTTGAAAGTGCTGCGCGCAGCAACGAACCGCACCGGATCGCCTTTTATCTGTACGAACTGGCCTCCGACCTGCATGGGCTGTGGAACCGCGGCAATGATGATCCGTCCTTGCGCTTTTTGCAGGAGGGCGATCCTGCCACATCTGCAGCAAAAATCGCCATGGCCCGCGCAACGGGCGTTGTGATCGCGGCAGGTTTGTCTATCCTTGGCGTCACACCGGTAGAGGAAATGCGCTAAGCGTTTGCTTTGCTGATAAAAACGGCAGGACAAGGCGGATGCGGGACCCAACCTGCAGCGCCGAGAATGAGGCAGAAAATGGCAGCATACGACTTCGACAGGTTCGAGGGGCAGGCGCATGTTCATATGCGCACCGGGCGTTTCATGCATTATGCGGGGGGTGTAACCTCGGTTGCGCTGGTGGTGGGTGCGCTGGTCTGGGGCTACAAACTGGCCGTGCGCAATGTTGAAGGCGTTCCGATTGTGCGCGCGTTGGAAGGCCCCATGCGCATCGCCCCCGAATCGCCAGGCGGGTCTGTCGCTGATCACCAGGGGCTGGCCGTCAACGCCGTTGCCGCCATTGGCAGTGCGGCCCCGATGCCCGAATCAATCACCCTTGCGCCTCGCCCGGTCGAGCTGCGCGAAGAAGATGTGGCAGGCCTTGGCAGCTTTGATGCGCCCGATGCCTCGCTTTTGACAGCCTCGGCCGGATTGTCAGACCCGGCAACCCTATCTGCGCCCGAACCAGAGCTCAACACAGCCGATGCGGTTGAGGCCGCCGTGCTTGCAGCCCTGACGCCGGAAGAGCAGCTGGCCGCAGCTTCTGCCGATCTGCTGGATGCAGGCGCGCCGATGCGATCGTTGTTTCCGCGCCGCAGGCCCGGTGCCGCGGCCGATCCGATTGCGCAGGTGGAGGATGTGGCCGCCGTGCTGACCCCCTTTGTTGACCCTGCCAGCCTGACGGTAGGGACACCTCTGGTGCAGTTGGGCACGTTCAACAGTGAAGACGACGCCCGCGCTGAATGGGCCAAGATCGAAGGGCGTTTTGCCGATTTGCTGGGCGGCAAGTCTGTGGTTCTGCAACCGGCAACCTCCAGCGGCTCTACCTTTATCCGTTTGCGCGCCATGGGCTTTGCCAACGAAGATGACGCCCGCCGCTTTTGCACGGCTCTGCTGACCGAAAATACCTCTTGCGTGCCGACAACCCAACGATGACGGGCGCCGCGATCTTTGGCTGCGATGGGCTGACCTTGCAGCCAGACGAGGCCGCGTTCTTTCGGGACGCTGATCCTTTCGGTTTCATTCTGTTTGCCCGCAACGTTGACACCCCCGAACAGTTGCGCCGCCTGACCGGTGATTTGCGCAATGCCGTAGGGCGCAATGCCCTTGTTACCATTGATCAGGAAGGCGGGCGGGTGCAGCGCCTGCGTGGGCCGGTCTGGCGGGAATGGCTGCCACCACTGGACACGGTCGCGCGGGCCAATGACCCCGTGCGCGCCATGTGGCTGCAATCACGCCTGATTGCACACGAACTGCAAGCTGTAGGGATTGATTCCAACTGCGCGCCCTGTGCCGACATTGCCGGTGATCAAACCCACCCGTTTCTGAAGAACCGCTGCTATGGAACTGATTCTGCTACGGTTTCGCGAATATCGCGTGCCGTAGCCGATGGCCTGCTCGCTGGTGGAGTGGTGCCCATCATGAAGCATTTGCCGGGCCACGGTCGTGCAACACTGGACACGCACCACCAGTTGCCAACGGTGGATGTGGCCCCTACCGAACTGCTGGAAACCGATTTCGCGCCGTTTCGTGCGCTGGCTGACCTGCCCATGGCTATGACCGCGCATATCGTGTTTTCCACCTATGATGACAAGCCTGCCACCCAATCGCCGCCGATGGTGCAGGTGATCCGCCGCGATATTGGCTTTGACGGGTTGCTGGTGACAGATGATCTGAACATGCAGGCCCTGTCAGGCACGGTGGCGCAACGTGCGGCCCTTGCCATTGCGGCGGGCTGCGATATTGCACTGCACTGCAAGGGCACGGTGCCCGAATTTGCGGCAACCGCCGCTGCGGTTGGCCATTTGTCTGGCGCAGCACAGGTGCGTGCCCAAAACGCACTCTTGGCCCGCAAGCCCCCACTCTCCGTTGACATTCCCGCGTTGGAGGCCGAATTTGCAGGCCTTATGGGCGGGGAGGCCAATGCCTGACGAATGGGATCAACAAGAACGGCTCGCCCCGCTTGACCGGGTCGCTGCCGAGGCGCTGATCGTCGATGTCGCGGGCTATGAAGGCCCGCTTGACCTGCTGCTTACCCTGTCACGCACGCAAAAGGTGGATCTGCGGCAAATCTCGGTGTTGCAACTGGCCGAACAGTACCTGACGTTTGTCGAACAGGCCCGCAGCATGCGGATCGAACTGGCCGCAGATTATCTGGTAATGGCCGCTTGGCTGGCTTACCTCAAATCCCGCCTGCTGCTGCCCCCTGAACCCGGTGCCGAAGGGCCAAGCGCCGAAGATCTGGCGGCCCATCTGGCCTTTCAGCTGGAGCGTCTGGCGGCCATGCGCGATGCAAGCGCCCGCCTGATGGCGCGCGATCAACTGGGGCGCGATTTCTTTGCGCGCGGTGTGCCCGAAACCGTCACGCGGGCGCGCAAAGTGACTTATTCCGCCACGCTGCTTGACCTGATGCGCGCCTATGCCCGCATCCGCACCAAAGATGAATTCCGCCCCTTCGTGATGGACCGAGAGCATCTTTTCACCATGGAGCAGGCGCTTGACCGCATGCGCGGGCTGATCGGCTATGCCGGGGGCTGGGCCGACCTGACCAGTTTCATGCCCGATGGCTGGGATACGAACCCCATGCGCAAACGGTCCTCCACCGCCGCGCATTTTGCCGCCATGCTGGAACTGGCCAAGGGCGGGCATGTGGAAATCCGGCAGGGCGATGTGTTTGCGCCCATACAGATCAGGCGGCGGGGAAGTTGATGTCAGATGTAAAGAACGCGCCGGAACCCATTGAAAAGACGCTGTTTGATGCGCCCCCCATGGGTGAGCAGGAACGCATGGTCGAGGCCATTCTCTTTGCCTCTGCCGAACCTGTCACCGTAGCTGAACTTGCAGCGCGCATGCCGCATGGCGCGGACCCGGCTGAGGCGCTTGTGCACCTGCGAAAGCGCTTTGAAGGGCGCGGCGTGCATCTGGTCAAGGTGGGGGATGCCTATGCCTTTCGCACGGCCCCCGACCTTGGCCACCTGATGCGCAAGGAAACGGTCGAGACGCGCAAACTGTCACGCGCGGCGATCGAGACGCTGGCGATTGTGGCCTACCATCAGCCGGTCACACGGGCCGAGATCGAGGAAATTCGCGGTGTGGCCGTATCTCGCGGCACGGTTGACCAGCTTTTGGAACTGGATTGGATCAGGCTGGGTCGGCGGCGCATGACGCCGGGGCGGCCCGTGACCTTTGTGGTGACCGAAAGCTTCCTTGACCATTTCGGCCTTGAATCCGCGCGCGATCTGCCGGGGATCAAGGAACTGCGCGCCGCGGGCCTGCTTGAAAACCGCCCACCCATGGCCATGCCGGGTGAGGATGACGAGGATGATGGCCAGATCGGCCAGTCGGAATTGTTTGAAGATTGATCGGTGGGGGAGGGAGCCGATTTTTTCGAAAAAATCGGTCCGGAATTTTGCAAAATTCCGGCTACCTGAACTGCTTGGCCAGTTTCAGACCCTGCCCCTGATAATTCGACGCGATCCCCGTGCCATACAGCGCATCAGGCCGCGCCGACATGCGTTCATAGACCAGCCGCCCCACGACCTGCCCATGTTCCAGCACGAAGGGCGCCTCGTGGCAGCGCACCTCAAGCACGCCCCTGGACCCCACGCCACCCGCCGCCGCGTGGCCAAAACCGGGGTCAAAGAAACCCGCGTAATGCACGCGGAATTCACCGACCATGGCCAGATAGGGTGCCATTTCAGCGGCGTAATCCGGCGGAATCGTGACCGCCTCTCGGCTGACCAGAATATAGAAAGCCCCCGGATCAAGGATGATGCGGCCCTGATCGGTGCGAATCTCTTCCCAGAATTCCGCTGCCGGGTAATGCGCGATGCGGTCCAGATCAATCACCCCTGCATGGGGTTTCGCGCGATAGCCCTGCAGGCCCCCCGGCAGGCGCAGGTCTACCGAAAAGCCCAGACCTTCGGAAATCACCGCCTCACCCGATACCAGCGGATCGGCGGCATGCAGGGCGGCCAGCGCCGCGTCATCTAGCACCGCCTGGCCTGACCGGAACCTGATCTGGTTCAACCTTTGCCCCGCGCGCACCAGCACGCTGAATGACCGGGGGCAAACCTCGGCATAAAGCGGGCCGTGATAGCCTTCTGGAATACGGTCAAACTCGGTGCCGCCATCGGTGATGGTGCGGGTCAACAGATCCAGCCGCCCGGTGGATGATTTGGCATTCGCCACCGCCGTGATGCCATGGGGCAGGGCAAGCGATTCCATCAGGGGAATCACATAGACGCAGCCCTTTTCCAGCACCGCCCCTGCCGTCAGGTCCACGCGGTGCATTTCGAACTCGGCCAGACGGTCTGCCACCCGCGCGCCGTGCCCTGCAAGGAAGGACGCGCGCACACGGTAGGCCGTGGTGCCAAGCCGCAGATCAAGGCTGGCCGGTTGCACCTGCGCATCAATGATGGCCGGGCTTGCAAGCAGCGCGCCGTCCGCAATCATCTGCCGCAGGCTTTGCGCTGGCAACACGCCGGTCATTGCATTTCCCCCAAAATGGAACCGCCTGCGAAGGGCCAGCCCCCGCAGGCGGTTTGAATGGTCGGGCCAGAGTGATTCGAACACTCGACCTCCCGCCCCCCAGACGGACGCGCTAACCAGGCTGCGCTATGGCCCGAACAGGCGTGTTCATACCCGTTTTCCGGGCCGGAGCAAGCAGGAAAACGTCGCGCCATGCGCCTTAAAACCCGCCGGGGTGGCCCGCTGCCGCCATGCGGTTGCGCAGGGCCACAAGCCGCGCATGCAAATCCGGCATGGCATCATCCACAATGGGCGTGCGCTGTGCGCGCAGCCGTGCGGCCATGGTGGGGCCGGTTGGAACCTCGGTCACGTCAGCTGCACGAACGGGGGCTGCTTGCGCTGCAGGTTCTGCCACCGATGGTCTTGCCGGAACGTCCCACAGGCTTTGTTGTTCGGGTGGGGCAGGGGGTGGCAACCCATCGCGCATCCGCGCAATCGCGTCTTGCAGCACTGTCACCGTTGCGTCTTCTGCAGCCGGTGGTGCCATTGCCGCGGGCGTATCCTCAACCAGATCGGCAAGCGCCACCTGCAGTGCCACCTGTTCATCCGACGGTTCTTCCGACAGACCCGCCACATGGCGAACCCCTTGTTCGCGCAGCACTTTCTGAACACCCCTGATCGTCATGCCTTCGGCATGCAACAGGCGTTTGATGCCGTCCAGCAGGGCCACATCAGACGGGCGGTAATACCGCCGCCCCCCGGCGCGCTTGACCGGCTTGATCTGCGGAAAGCGGCTTTCCCAGAATCGCAGCACATGTGCAGGCGTATCCAGCACCTCTGCCACTTCGCTGATCGTGCGGAACGCTTCGGGTGACTTGTCCATCGGCTGCCCTTAGCGCTTTTTGCCGGCGGCCACGCGGTCTTTCATCAGGTGCGATGGCCGGAATGTCAGCACCGTGCGCGGGCTGATCGGCACCTCATCGCCGGTCTTCGGGTTCCGCCCCACACGCGCCGTCTTGGCCCGCACCGAAAACGTGCCGAAGGACGAGATTTTCACCGTCTCACCCTGTGCCAGGGCATCAGACATGTGCTGCAGAACGCTTTCCACCAGATTGGCAGATTCATTGCGGCTCAGGCCCACCTCGCGGAATACCGCTTCGGACAGGTCCATACGTGTAAGAGTCTTGTCGCTCATCAATCCCCCCCGGGTTTGTCACGAAACTGTGCGACGGGAGATTTTACGAGTCAATAACAATGACTTGGCCGCAGAACTTCAAACGGTGATTTTGCCACGCCTCAGCGTGTTACCAGCGCAGAACCACCGAACCCCAGGCCAGACCGCCACCAATCGCCTCGGTCACGATCACATCACCGCGCTTGATCTGCCCGCGCGCCTTGCCCACGGACAAGGCAAGGGGAATCGATGCAGCCGAGGTGTTGCCATGGTCCTGCACGGTCACCACCACACGGTCCATCGGCACATCCATCTTTTTCGCCGTGCCTTCGATGATGCGGATATTGGCCTGATGCGGCACGATCCAGTCAACCTCAGCCGAGGTCAGCCCCGCCTTGGCAAGGCTTGTATGCGCCGTTTCCGCCAGCTTTTCGACCGCATGCCGGAACACTTCCTTGCCCTGCATGCGCAAATGGCCCGTCGTCCCCGTGGACGTGCCACCATCGACATAAAGCAGGTCCTTGAACCGCCCGTCACTGTTCAGATCGGTGGCCAGAATCCCCCGATCAGACGCATCGCCCACGCCCGGCATCGTGGTCAGCACCAGCGCCCCTGCGCCATCGCCAAACAGCACCGACGTCGTGCGATCATCCCAATCCATCAACCGGCTGAAGGTTTCCGCCCCGATCACCAGCACGCAGGCCGCCTGTTCCGACCGGATCAGCGCATCTGCATTGGCCAAGGCATAGACAAACCCCGCACAAACCGCCTGCACATCAAAGGCAAAACCGCGCGTCATGCCCAGTTTGGCCTGCACCATGCTGGCCACGGATGGAAAGGTCAGATCAGGCGTCGAGGTGGCCACGATGATCGCATCGACAGCACTTACATCAAGCCCCGCGTCGGCAAGGGCCGCTTTGGCTGCATGCGTGGCAAGATCCGAGGTCATCTCGCCCTCAGCCGCAAAATGGCGCCGCTCTATACCCGAACGCGACTTGATCCATTCATCAGACGTATCAATCTTGGCGGCAAACTCGGCATTTGGCACAACGCGGGCCGGCAAGTAATGGCCAACACCCATCACGGCGCTACGTATGGTCATGGGGTCTGTCCGCCTTGTGCCAGTTCCGGACCATCATCCTGCCCCGCCGGTGCGGCGGCTGCAAGCCGTGCTGCAAGTCGTGCCTGAAACCCTGTTTCAGCCAGCCGGTAGGCCAGATCAATCGCCGCCGCAACGCCGGTCGCATCGGCAGACCCGTGCGATTTGACGACCGTGCCATTCAACCCCAGAAACACCCCGCCATTCACGCGCCGGGGATCAATGCGTTTCTGCAACCGCTTGAGTGAATTCATCGCAAGCAGGGCCGCAAATTTTGACATCAGCCCCGCGTTGAACGCCTGACGCATGAAATCGGCAATCAGCTTGGCGGTGCCTTCCCCGGTCTTCAGGGCGATGTTTCCCGTAAAGCCATCGGTCACAATCACATCTACCCTGTCTGATGGCAGATCGCCGCCTTCGACAAAGCCTGCATAGTCAAACCCCGGGTCACCGTGCAGCAGGCGGTCATGCGCCTCTTTCAGCTCGGACCGCCCCTTGTGATCTTCGGTGCCCACGTTCAGCAGCCCCACGCGCGGACGCTCCAGCGCAAGCCCGTCGCGGGCATAGGCGGCGCCCATTGTGGCATATTGCAGCAAATCCACCGTCTCGGCCCGGATGTCAGCCCCCACATCCAGCATGACGTTGAACCCACCCGGATTGCGGCTGGGCCATAGGCAGGCAATGGCCGGGCGGTTCACCCCGGGCAGCTTGCGCAGGCGGATCATGCTGACAGCCATCAGCGCACCCGTATTGCCGCAGGAAACAACCGCCACAGCCTCGCCAGATTTCACGCTGTCAACCGCACCCCACATCGACGTGCCTGCACCGTGGCGCATCACGTGGCTTGGCTTGTCAGTCATTGTGACAACGCCATCGGCATGGCGAATGGTCACCCGGGCCGCAAGGCCCGCCGTGCGTGCAATCAACGGGCGCAAAGTGCCCTCGTCTCCATGCAGGATAAAGCCCGCCTGCGGATGCCGCTCGGCAGACTTTGCAAGACCGGCAACAACGGCTGCCGGCCCTAGATCGCCACCCATGGCGTCAACAGAAATCACAATGCGCCCGTGGCTGCTGGTCGAAGGTGTTTCCACTTCGGTTCCCATGCAGGGCCTCTGCGCGCCGCTGGCTTACGCCGCGTCTTCGTCCAGATCGACAGTCTTTGCCGAAGCAACCACTTCGCGCGAATCATAGTGACCGCAAGCGCTGCACACGTGGTGCGGGCGCTTCAATTCACCGCAATTGCTGCATTCGTTTGGATTTGCCGCTACCAACGCGTCATGTGCGCGGCGCATGTTGCGGCGCGATTTCGTCGTGCGGTTCTGAGGGACAGCCATGTCACAACCTCGGGTCTAGGCGGGGACAGGCCCCTGATTTCGATTTTGGATCAACCACTTACGCTTAAAGGCCAAGGCCCTTGGACGCGGGTTGAATGAGGCGCGGAACATACTGCTTTCCTGCCCAAGCGCAACCCCCTTTTGGCGTTTAGTTTTTGCCCAGTTTATCCTTCAGTGCCGCAAGCCCCGCAAAGGGCTTGATCGCATCATCCGTCAGCGCCTCGGTTCCCGGTTCTGCATGCACGATTTGCCCCAATTCCGCCCCCGGCGCACGCGGGTAAGGTGGCAGCGCAAGCGACAGCGCCTCGACCCCGACAAAGGCCACATCAATCACATCCGGCAGGGGTTCTGCATCATCATCGGCGGCAATCTCGATCTCGGTTCCGGTCGGTTCCTGCCATTCTGCCAGATACAGCCGCGTGACCTGCTCGGTCAGTGTGGTGCGCACCGGTGCCAGTGTGATGCCGCAGGGCTGCTCAACCTCGGCCTCCAGCGTCGCCTCAAGCCGGATATCGCGCCGCCCGACAGGTATGAGAGCGCCCTGCAGGCGAAACCACAGGACTGCCGTGATGCCAAGGTCGGCCGCCATCTGCGCCCGTTCCGCCGGAGTTGCCTTCAGATCGAACCGCGTAGGCTTTTTCGGCGAAAGGCCGCGGACAGGAAATGGCATTGTCATCTGATCGCTCATGCGGCACCTCGCTGAATGGGTCACAACTTCCTTCCTTGATCCGGGGCACAACCTCGCGTATCCCATGCTCCAAGGGTCAGGCCCGTTTGCCCTTTTGGCGATACGGGTCTTGGCGCGAATTGACAAGCGGTCAGCCGTACAGGGCCGGGTTCATTGGGGCGGAGAAGGCAAGCGATGCAGCGCAGCGGGCGGCCACTGAAATGGGCCTTGGCAATGGTTGCCATGGCACTGATCACAGCATGCACCCCGCAATTCCGCAATCATGGCTATGTGCCGCCGGATGAAGAACTCGCCCTGATCGAAGTTGGCGTTGATACGCGCGACACCGTGGCCGAAAAGGTCGGCCGTCCCTCCACCTCGGGCCTGCTGAACGATACCGGCTGGTATTACGTGCAAAGCCGCTGGCAAACCGTCGGCCCGCGAGAGCCGCGCGAGATTGACCGTCAGGTCGTGGCCATCACCTTCACGCCCGAAGGGCAGGTGACTGATGTCGGGCGTTATGGCCTTGAGGATGGGCAGGTCATCACCCTGTCACGCCGTGTGACCACGTCCAACGTGCAGGGTGCAGGCTTTATCCGGCAGCTTTTGGGCAATATCGGCGGCCTGCGCGCCGAGCAGGTGTTGAATTAATCTTCCGCCTCGAAGGTCAGCACGACGCCGTTGATGCAATAGCGCAGGCCCGTGGGGGCAGGGCCATCCGGGAAGACATGCCCCAGATGTGCATCGCAGCGGTTGCAGTGCACTTCCGTGCGCGTCATGAACCAGCCCTTGTCGATGCTTTCGCCGACCATTTCGCTATCAATCGGCGCATAGAAACTTGGCCAGCCCGTGCCGCTGTCAAACTTGGTCTTGGCATCAAACAACGGCGCATCGCAGCACAGGCAGCGATAGGTGCCGGGGCCCTTGGGGAAATTGTCATGCGTAAAGGCGCGTTCGGTGCCATGCCCGCGCGCCACCTTGTAGGCTAGGTCCGACAATTGTGCCTGCCATTCCGCGTCAGATTTGATGACCTTGTCCATGTCGTACCTTCCCGCTTGCGTGATCCGCTGATTTCCCCCCAATATCTAGTGGCGCGGGGCCATCCCGCCAAGATGGGATGACAAAGGTTCGATGCTTGCCCTGTTGAAAGGCCGCTATACCGCCCGTCTGGCTGACAGTGCGGCCGATATTCGGGCCGCAAAAACCTTGCGTTATCAGTGCTTTGTGGCGGGGCGTCCGGCAGACTGCGCGCAGGGAATTGATGAAGACCGCTTTGACGCGCAGTGCCAGCACATGCTGGTCGAAGAGGCCGGATCAGGCGCGCTGGCCTGCACCTATCGCCTCATGTTCCTTGCATCAGGCGCGCAGATACAGCTTAGCTATGCCGCCCAAAGCTATGATCTGACAGTACTTTCCGCGCTTCCCCACCCCTTTCTTGAACTGGGCCGCTTTTGCATCGCCCCCGGTCGCACCCCCGATGCAGACCTGTTGCGCGTGGCATGGGGTGCCATGGCCCGGCTGGTGGATCAGCATGGCATTGGCTTGCTGTTTGGCTGTTCCAGCTTTGCCGGCGCTGATCCTGCCCGCCACCATGATGCCTTGCAGGCCCTGGCCCGCAAGCACCTTGCCCCCGCGCATCTGCGTCCCTTGAGAAAGCACGCTGAAACAGTGGATTACGCCACGAACCTTACGGATTTTGATCCCAAATCCGCCCTTGCACAAACCCCCCCGCTGCTGCGCACCTATCTGATGATGGGCGGCTGGGTCAGCGATCATGCCGTCGTTGACCCCGCGCTTGATACCCTGCACGTCTTCACCGGCCTGCCCATTGCCAGCATTCCCCCCGCCCGCGCCCGTGCCTTGCGCGCCCTGGCCGTCTGAAAATTTCAGGTCTGAAATTTTCAGTCGCGGGCGTGGAGTTGACCTTTCGTGCGCCGCCCTCTACCTGCCCGCATCATGGCACGCGCACCTCTTCTTCAGCTTTCCGGTATCTCGCTGACTTTCGGCGGCAACCCGGTATTCGATGACCTCTCCCTTGTCGTTCAACCCGGTGACAGGGTGGCGCTTGTGGGGCGCAACGGATCAGGCAAATCCACCCTGATGAAGGTGATGGCGGGCCTGTCCGAGGCGGACCGTGGTGATCGTGTCGTGCCCCCCGGCATCACCGTGGGCTATATGGAGCAGGACCCCGACCTTTCGGGTTTTGCCACGCTTGGCGATTTCGCCGCCTCGCGATTGCCCGAGGGTGAGGCTTACCGCGTGGCGATGGTGGCCGAAGGGCTGAAGTTCAACTCCGATACGCCCGTCGCCACCGCATCAGGCGGTGAACGCCGCCGCGCCGCCTTGGCCAAGCTGCTGGCCGAAGCGCCGGAACTGATGCTGCTGGACGAACCCACCAACCACCTTGATATCCACGCCATCGAATGGCTGGAGGCCGAGCTGAAATCCACCCGCACGGCCTATGTGCTGATTTCGCACGACCGCGCATTCCTGCGGGCGCTGACGCGCGCCACGCTCTGGATTGACCGGGGCGATGTGCGCCGCCGCGAATCCGGCTTTGACGGGTTTGAGGAATGGCGCGAAACCGTCTGGGCCGAAGAGGATGAGGCGCGCCACAAGCTGGATCGCAAGATCAAGGCCGAAGCGAAGTGGGCGGTTGAGGGCATTTCAGCGCGGCGCAAGCGCAATCAGGGCAGGGTGCGTGCGCTGGCGGAACTGCGGGCTGAACGCAGCAGCCAGATTCGCAGGCAAGGCACAGCTGCCCTGGAAATTGAAAGCGGGCCGGTATCAGGCAAAAAGGTGATCGAGGCCAAGGGCATTGCCAAATCCTTTGGTGATCAACTGATCATCCGTGATTTCAATCTGCGCGTGCTGCGTGGTGACCGTGTGGCATTCGTCGGCCCCAATGGCGTGGGCAAGACCACGATCCTGAAGATGCTGACAGGCGCGATGGCGCCGGATTCGGGCACCGTCACCCTTGGCACCAACCTTGAAATCGCCGTGTTCGACCAGACCCGTGCGCAACTCGATGCCAAGGCATCCCTGTGGGATAACCTGACAGGCGATCCGCTGATGGCGGTATCGGGCGCATCTGATCAGGTCATGGTGCGGGGCAACCCCAAGCATGTGGTGGCGTATCTCAAGGATTTCCTCTTTGATGAACGTCAGGCCCGCGCGCCCGTCTATTCGCTGTCGGGTGGTGAAAAGGCGCGGCTGCTGCTGGCAAAGCTGATGGCGCGGCCATCGAACCTGCTGATCCTCGATGAACCGACCAATGATCTTGACGTGGAAACGCTTGATCTTTTGCAGGATATCCTTGGTGATTATGACGGCACAGTTTTGCTGGTATCGCACGACCGTGATTTCATTGATCGCGTTGCCACCACGACCGTCGCCCTTGAAGGGCAGGGCAGGGCGGTGGTCTACCCCGGCGGCTGGTCCGACTTCACGGCACAGCGCCCGGCGATAGAGGCTGCGGCAGAGGCGGCGCGCGCCAAAATCATCCAGCCCGTTGCCAAACCCGCAGTGGCCGATAACAGCCTGTCCTTCACCGAACGCAAGCGCATGAACGATCTGCCGGGCGTTATTGCCAAGCTCGAATCCGAAATTGCCAAGCTGGAAGAACTGCTCGACACGGCTGATCTGTTCACCAAGGAACCCGTGAAATTCCGCAAGGCATCCGAGATGCTGGCTGATCGGCAGGCACAGCTTTCGGCGGCCGAGGAAGAATGGCTGCTGCTGGCAGACCGCGCCTGATCACGCGCGGATCGCGCAGGTGTGACAACGCCCGCCAGCCATGCGCCGCATCCTGCCGAAACGGCCATTGGCGCTGCGCCACATCCCGCGGACGGGCTGTAACAATCCGGCCCAGCGGTTGCCTGCCTGCGTTTTCATCCCTTCTTAGGTTGCATGCGTGCCGGACAAACCCGGCGCGCCCTTAAGGAGAGAGACATGAAAAACTCCATTGCGATCATGACCATTCTGGCGGCCCTCGCCGCCCCCGCCTTTGCAGGCGGCCCTACCGAGGTAATCCCCGAACCCGTCATCGCGCCTGCCCCCGTGGCAGCCCCTGTGAACACGGGTGGTGAATGGGGCGGCTTTTACGCAGGTGCTGGCCTTGGCTATGGCGATGTCAGCTCCAGCACGGATACGCTGGATGGCGACGGCATCCTTGGCGGCGTGCAGGCCGGGTATCGCTATGATTTCGGCTCTGCCGTTGTGGGTGGTGAACTGGAATATGACATCACCGATATCGCACTGGGGGCAACTGCCGGTGATCAGCTTGACAGTGTCGCGCGCCTGAAAGCCATGGCCGGGGCCGATCTGGGCCGTACATTGGTCTATGGTACGGCGGGATATGCCTATGCGGATGCCAGCGTCGGCGGGGCCGGGCTTTCGGATGATGGCTGGTTTGCGGGGCTGGGAGCCGATTATGCGATCAATGATCGCGTCACCCTGGGCGCCGAAGTACTGACGCACAAGTTTGATGATTTTGATGCATCCGGCGTTGACCTTGATGCCACCACCGCCAAGGCGCGTGTGAACCTGCGATTCTAGCCAGGCAGCACGCTGCTCCGCTATCGCTCGATTGACCCCGGCCAGCGCCTGCGCCACCCAAGGCGGGCGCTGGCCTCTGTCAGGTCTTGCTGATGGTGTCTTGCGGCCAGGTCGGGCAACAGGTGGCCCTTACCCATCAGCTTCCCCCTGTTTCGGCTTATCATCCCAGGTGTCAATCAAGATGCGGTTTGCATCCCCGTCGGGGTCATCAAACTGTCGGTTCTTCATGGCCCAGACAAAGGCCGCAAGGCCAATGCCGCCCAAAAGAAGCGATACAGGGATCAGGATACCCAGAATTTCCATCACTTCACCCGCAATGCGTTCAGCGACACGGTTATGGATGACAGCGACATCGCCAAGGCCGCTGCCAGCGGTGTGGCTAGGCCCACCAAAGCCAGAGGCACCGCAACCACGTTATAGCCCGCCGAAATCGCGAAATTTTCGATGATCCGGCTGCGGGCCCGCCGTGCAATGCGCAAGGCTTCGGCCACAGGGCCCAGATCCTGCCCAAGCAGCACGATATCCGATGCCGCCCGCGCCGCATCCAGCGCATTCGCGGGTGAGATCGACACATGCGCCGAAGCCAGTGCCGTGGTGTCGTTCAACCCGTCACCCACCATCAGCACGCGGCGACCTTGGGCTGCAAGGCCCGCCACCATGCTGGCTTTGGTTTCCGGGCGCATGCCTGCATGCCAGTCGGCAATGCCAAGCCGGTCGGCCATGGCGCGCACGGCAGGGGCCGTATCGCCTGACATGATCACCACCGCCATGCCAGCCCGATGCAGGCTTGCAATCAGGTCTTGCGCGCCGGGGCGCAGTGTATCGCCAAAGGCAAAGGCATGCGTGACCTCGCCCAGCCGCAGATAAGTGGCCGTGCTTTCAATGGGGGGTGCGTCAACCCAGTCAGCCCGGCCCAATCGCACAGGCTGGCCCTTCCACAGGCCTGTCACGCCATCCCCCGGCACCTCGCGCAATGCCTCCACGGGTGCGGGCTGCAAACCCGCTGCGCGCAGGCTCTCGGCAAGGGCGGTGGCCAGCGGGTGCGCCGTGCCCATCGCCAGGGCCAGCGCCACGCGGGCATGGTCATTGGGCAAGGACAACGCCCCTTGCAGTACAGGC
This sequence comes from Pseudomonadota bacterium, assembly GCA_046049665.1. GTDB lineage: Bacteria > Pseudomonadota > Alphaproteobacteria > Rhodobacterales > Rhodobacteraceae > JAAFHS01. The sequence continues at coordinate 24,197 of JBJOQW010000107.1, forward strand.
TTGCCCAGCGTCAGCGTGCCTGTCTTGTCAAACACGACCGTATCAACCTCGGCCAGACGCTCCAATGCGGTGCCATTCTTGACCAAAAGCCCCTTGCGGAACAGATGCCCGCTGGCCGCCGTCACCACCGCAGGCACCGCCAGCCCAAGCGCGCAAGGGCAGGTGATGATCAGCACGGCGGCAGAGATGTTGATCGACGTGCGCAGATCGCCGCCCGTCTGCCACATCCACACGCCGAAGGCTGAGAATGACAGGATATGCACCAGTGGTGAATACCAGGCCGCCGCCCTGTCAGCCAGCGACCGCGCGCGCCCCTTGGCCGCTTCGGCCACAGCCACCAGTTCGGCCATCCGGTGCAAGGTTGTGCCCGTGCCAACACCGGTGACGCGCAGCGTCAAAGGGCCGGTCAGGTTGACCTCTCCCACACACAGGGCCGTGCCAACCAAGACACGTGCGGGCAGCGCTTCACCCGTCAGCAACGAACGGTCCACCTCGGACGCACCCTCGGTCACCACGCCATCCACCGGCACCCGCGCGCCCGGCAGCACCTGCACGGCATCACCAACACCAACCTCGGCAATCGGCACCACCATGGCCACACCTCCGCGCAGAACCGTCGCGCGCGGCACCTCCAACGCGGCCAGTTCAGCGGCGGCAGAGCGCGCCAGCGCGCGGGTGCGATGATCCAGATACCGCCCTGCCAGCAGGAAAAAGCACAGCATCACGGCGGCATCGAAAAAGGCGTGGTGGCCCGAATTGGCCGTTTCAAACAGCGAAATGCCAGAGGCAAGGATCAACGCCAGCGATATCGGCACATCCATGCCCAGCTTGCCCGCGCGCAGCGAGGCCAGCGCCGACCGAAAGAATGGCTGGCCCGAAAACAGCACGGTGGGCAAGGCAATGCTGGCGGAAATCCAGTGGAACATGTCGCGCGTGGCATCAGATGCCCCCGACCACACCGCCACCGACAGCAGCATCACGTTCATCATCGCAAAGAACGCCACACCCAGCCGCATCAGCAGATCGCGCCCCTGACGTACGGTTTCGGCGTTCAGCAGGCTGGCCTCGTGCAGTTCGTGCACCTCATACCCGGCCGCGGCAATGGCTGTACAAAGCGCGTCAACCGTTACCTGTGCGGCCGCATCGACATAGGCGCGCTTTTGCGTCAGGTTCACGCGGGCCGCCCTTACACCCGGCACGCCCAGCAGGGCCGCCTCCACCTTGCCAATGCACGCCGCACAATGCGCCCCCGGCAAGGTCAACAGAACGCGCCTTGTGCCAGCCCCGGCGGCTTCTGCCGCCTGCCACGTCGCAAGCGGGGCCACCGCGCAGGCCGCACAGCCCATGCTGGCGGGTAACGCCGTCATGGCTGGCGCACCCGCAGTTCCAGCCTGCGCTGAAACGCCGTGCCATCCGCCGCCACGGCCTTCACATCGACCCGCCACAGACCGGGCGCCAGATCGACAGGGGCGGCAAACTTCTGGCCATCCCAGACCAGCGTCGCGGTAAAGTCATCGGCCGCCTCGGTCACCCGCCCCACCATCACCGCAAGGGCCTGCGGCTGAACCGCCCCGCCCGCATCGGCAAAATCCAGGGTCAGTCGCCCGCCCAGATAAGCGGCCTGCACATCCCACCCCAGCGCCACCTGTGCTGCGCGTCGCGCATCAAACCCCACACCCGCCTGATATGAGCTTGCCACCTCGACCCCCGGAAAGGTGCTGATCGCCTTGTAGGCCAGCAACAGGTTCACCCCGATGATGATGCCAAAGGCCCCCACAGTTACCCCCAGCACATCGCGTCCCGTGATCTCGCGCATGGTGTCATTCCCCCTTGCCGTTAAAGGTTGTGTCCTTTGCCACCCGGTCGCGCCCTTGCGGGTCTTCGATCCACAGGCGCAGGTCGGATTGATCGCTTGTTGCCGCCGGTGATCCGGCAGGCGCTGTCACATGGGCCTCAACTTCCAGCGTGGCATCGGCTGGCACCCGCACGAACAGCCCGTCTGACCCCTCGATCGTCAGCACCAGCGGCACATCTGTGCGCGCCGTGATCTGAAAGGCCCGCGCATCAGCCGTTTTGTTGCGCAGCCGCAGCACATAGCTGTTGCGCACTGATCCGTCTGACAGGGTCACATAGGTCGGGTTGCGCACGGGCGAGACATCGACATCAAGGTCAGACCGCAGGAACAACGCCACCACAAGGCCAACCCCCACGCCCGACCAGAGCACCGTGTACAGCAGCGTGCGCGGGCGGAAGATGTGCCGCCAGACCCGGCGGGCAGGGCGGCCTGCGCGTTCGTCCACTTCATCCGTCAGGGCCAGATAGCTGATCAGGTTTTGCGGCTTGCCGATACGCTCCATCACATCATTGCAGGCATCAATGCACAGACCGCAGGTGATGCAGGCCATCTGCTGCCCATCGCGGATATCAATTCCCATCGGGCAGACGTTCACGCAGGCCATGCAGTCAATGCAATCACCGTTGCCCGCCACCGATTGCTTGCCGCGCGGCTCTCCGCGCCAGTCGCGGTAACCGATGGTGATGGTGTCTTCGTCCATCATCGCGGCCTGAATGCGTGGCCACGGGCAGGCATAGATGCAGATCTGTTCGCGGAAAAACCCGCCAAAGGTAAAGGTTGTCAGCGTCAGCACCGCCATCGTGGCATAGGCCACCGGGTGCGCCGTGCCCGCCACCAGATCACGCGCAAGGGTCGGCGCATCGGTAAAGTAAAACACCCAGGCCCCGCCCGTGGCCAAGCCGATCAGCAGCCACAGCGTCCACTTCAGCCCCCGTTTGCCAATCTTTTCCGCGTTCCACCCCTGCCGGAACAGGCGCAGACGGGCATTGCGGTCGCCTTCGACCCAGCGTTCGACAAGGATGAACAGGTCGGTCCACACCGTTTGCGGGCAGGCATAGCCGCACCATGCGCGGCCTACAGCCGAGGTGACGAGGAACAGGCCGATACCTGCCATGATCAGCAGGCCCGCCACGAAATAGAATTCGTGGGGCCAGATTTCGATGTCGAACATGAAGAACCGGCGGTGTGCCAAATCAATCAGCACCGCCTGGTCGGGCGCGTAGGGGCCGCGGTCCCAGCGGATCCACGGGGTGCCCCAGTAGATGCCCAGGCACACGATCATGACCAGCCACTTGAAGCGGCGGAATGGTCCGTTGATGGCCTTCGGGAAAACGCCTTTGCGCTTTTCGTAAAGGGCGATTTCGTTCGAGTGGTCCGCGCGGAGTTTGGGATCGTGCGCAGTCATGACCGTGTTGTCCTGTGTTCGGGTTATTTGGCAGCAGCGGGGGCTGCGGCAGGATCGGGAGCGGCAGGATCGGCGGCAGGAGCCGAAGCTTCCTCGCCGCCACCCAGCGAGTGGACGTAAGTGGCCAGCATCTTCACCGTTACCGGATCGAGACGCGCGCCCCACGATGGCATCACGCCGTAACGGGCGTTGGCCACCGTCTGGGTCAGCGCCTTGCGGTCACCGCCGTAGAGCCAGATTGCATCGTCAAGCTTCGGCGCGCCGAAGGCCCGTCCGCCTTCCCCGTTGGTCCCGTGGCAAGC
>JBJOQW010000108.1:0-4264 GCA_046049665.1 Pseudomonadota bacterium
ACGAACAGACCGAATTCGGTGATGTTCTTGACTTCGCCTTCGATGCTCGACCCAACCGGGTGCGTTTCTGCAAACACTTCCCATGGGTTGCGCTGCGTCTGCTTCAGGCCAAGGCTGACACGACGCTTCGTGCTGTCAATCTCCAGCACCATGACGTCCACTTCCTGGCTGGTCGAAACGATCTTGCCGGGGTGAACGTTCTTTTTCGTCCAGGACATTTCCGACACGTGAACCAGGCCTTCAACGCCCGCTTCCAGCTCCACGAAGGCACCGTAGTCGGTGATGTTCGTGACCCGGCCCTTGTGCACCGTGCCAAGCGCATACAGCTTTTCAACCGCATCCCATGGATCCGACTGCAACTGCTTCATGCCCAGCGAAATGCGGTGCGTGTCCTTGTTGATCTTGATGACCTGCACCTTGACCGTTTCACCGATCGTCAGAATTTCCGACGGGTGGTTCACACGGCGCCATGCCATGTCGGTCACGTGCAGCAGGCCGTCAACGCCGCCCAGATCAACGAACGCACCGTATTCGGTGATGTTCTTGACCACGCCATCAACCGTCTGACCTTCGGTCAGGTTGCCAATGACTTCGGCACGCTGCTCGGCACGCGATTCTTCCAGGATCGCACGGCGCGAGACAACGATGTTGCCACGGCGACGGTCCATTTTCAGAATCTGGAAGGGCTGCTTCATGCCCATCAGCGGGCCAGCGTCACGCACCGGGCGCACGTCAACCTGCGAACCGGGCAAGAACGCCACAGCGCCGCCCAGATCAACCGTAAAGCCGCCTTTGACGCGGCCAAAGATGGCGCCGTCAACACGAGTCTCAGAGGCATATGCCTTCTCAAGACGATCCCAGGCTTCTTCGCGGCGGGCTTTCTCGCGGCTGATCTGGGCTTCACCGCGGCTGTTTTCCACGCGGTCAAGGAACACCTCAACCTCGTCGCCCACGTTGATATTCGGGGCCTCGCCGGGGTTTGCAAATTCTTTAATGTCGATGCGGCCTTCCATCTTGTAGCCGACATCGATGATGGCCTGACCCGCCTCGATGGCGATCACGCGGCCTTTTACGACAGTGCCCTCTTCAGGCGTGTCAATTTCAAAGCTTTCCTTCAGCAGGGCTTCGAAGTCTTCCATGGTTGCTTTAGCGCACATATAGATCAGTATCCTTTTCGTCGTCTTTTCACTGGCCTTGCGGTTGGCTCCGCCGGTCTTTGCATCGGTTGGTCCTGAAAATATCACTCGCCTCCGGAAAACCGGACGGACCGCGACTCCTTTCAGGATGCCGGGCGTATAGCGGGCGACAGCCCGTCTGGCAAGGCGGTTGCCTGCACCCGACGGCCCCTCATCGCGCCCTCGCGGGCGTTCTTCGGAACCTTGCGCGAACAGCCGTCAGGCTGGCCAAGCCCAGGTTTGACGCATGGCCCCTCATCCAGCCCTTGCAGGCTGTCTTCGGGCCACGGGCGAGAACAGCCGTCAGGCTGGCCTAGCCAACCGTTCGGAAAACAACTCTGCCCCCCGTATCAGTCGATCCGCGTGACCAATGCATCCAAAGGTTTGCGCACCTTCTTTGCTCCGTTCAGCCAGTCGCCCTCTTGCGCGCGATAACCCAACGGCATCAGTGTCACCGAACGCAACCCTTTGGCGCGCAACCCCAGAATCTCGTCAACCTGCGCCGGATCGAAACCCTCCATCGGTGTTGCATCCACCGCTTCGAACGCTGCTGCCGTCAGGGCCACACCAAACGCGATATAGGCCTGCCGCGCTGCATGCTGGAAATTCACTTCAGCCTCGCGCGGCAGGTACTGCGCTTTCAACCCGTCGTAATAGGAATTCAACCGCTCCACCGCTGTCCCGCGCTCGGCATGTGTTTGTGCCACCACTGCGTCAATCCGTTCCGCCGTGTAATTGTCCCATGCTGCAAACACCAATACATGGCTGCCATCCATCAACTGCTGCTGACCGAACGCAGCAGCACTCAACCTCGCTTTCACCGCTGCATTGGTCACCACGATAATCTCGAAAGGCTGCAATCCGCTGGATGTCGGCGCAAGATTTGCCGCCTCAAGGATACGCTTTACCGCCTCTTGCGGCACAACTTCGCCTGCCGCCATTTTCTTGGTCGCATAGCGCCAGTTGAGTTTTTCAATCAGCGTGGTCATCACTTTCCTCATATTTCCGCCAGTGGCCTTTCGTGCCAGGACGCCTGACATAACCGCTGGCAGGCTGACGGCAATCCCGGCACATGCACATCACATGTTCATCCATGCCGCATTGGCGCTATGTCAGCCCCAACCGTTCCGCCCCGAACCCTGCCGCCTCGAAAATCGCCATCACGCGGGCCTCGAACGCAGGCCCATACAGATGCAGGCAATTCATCCCCAGATACCAGAACATGAACTGCGCATAGCCCCCCGGCTCACGTGCCAATACGCGTGCCAACGCCCCTGAAAACGCACCCGGCTCCCGTACCGTTTCGCAGATGTGGTGAAAGTCCGATTGGCCAAACAGGATTGCAGGCTTGCGGTGCAGGAACCCCTCCAGCGCCACCGCCGAATTGAACGATACCGTGCACACCGATCCTGCGATGATGTCATGCACATTGGCCATCGTGACCGTCATCGGCAATCCTTCTGCCAATGCCTCGTCTATCACCTCCGCATCCTCTTCCGCTGCCAAGGGGTGTGGCTTCACAATCACTTGCCGCCCTCCCGCCCCCTTGCAGACCGCCCGCAGCAATTCCAGCGGCGTGCAATAGGCCAGCCCCTGCTGCAAAGGCCGCAGGCCCTGCAGGAACACGGCAATCGCTCCGGGCGCAAATTCCGTCACCCGGTCCATCTGGTCACGCCGCGATTTGCGCGCAGCCGCCAAATCCGCACGCATGGCTTCATAGAACGGGCCAGCCACCCCGTAATCAACCTTGCGCGCATCATAGGTCTTTGCACCAATGCTGCTTTCGGCCTGCACGCCCAGCGGGTCCAGATGCCAATAGGGCGGGATATAGGAAATCGCCGCGTTCAGAATGCCCGGCCCCCGGATGCGCCCCATATCAACAATATGCAGATCGCCATCATCGTAATGGGCCGCCGCCCCCGGCGCGCTGTCACGCGGGCCAGAACGACGGTCACGTACTTCGATCACGGCCCCACGCGGGCGAAACACCTCATCCAGCCGGCGGAACAGGGCAAGGTAGTGATGGGTGTCCAGATACTGGCCCGGCACATGAAAGATCAGCTTTGCCTTGGCCATTGCACCCTTCATTCTGTCTGCTGCCTGCCCATTTTGGTGCAAGCTCCAGGGCTTTCAAGCCCCGGAAAGGCGCCCAAGCGCCGCCTCAACTGCCGCAGCAGCGCGCGCCACGGCTTCATCCACTGGCATCATGCTTGTATCCAGCACCAATGCCCCCTCTGCCACCCGCAGCGGCGCATCGGCACGGCCCATGTCGCGCGCATCGCGCGCCTCAACCTCGGCCAGAACCTCGCGCTTATCCCCCCCTACTTCCAGCCAGCGGCGATGCGCGCGCACCGCAGCACTTGCCGTGACATACAGCTTGACCTCCGCCTCGGGGCAAATGACCGTGCCGATATCGCGCCCGTCAATCACCGCCCCCCCATCCTGCCGCGCGAACCGCTGCTGAAAATCCACCAAAGCCGCCCGCACCGCCGGGATTGCCGCTACCACACTCGCCGCCTGCCCTGCCGCCATGCTGCGCAGGTCATCACGCTGCAAATCTTCGGGTACAAGGCTTTGTGCTGCCGCCACCGCATCGCCCCCCTTGGCCCCGACAGCCCGGTACAAAAGCCCCGAGTCCAGATGCGCAAAGCCAAACCGCTGCGCCAAGGCGCGCGCAATCGTGCCTTTGCCTGCCGCCGCAGGCCCATCAATCGCCACAGTAAACGCCGCCATGCGCCCCCCTTGCCAATACCGCCTTTCTCACCCATCCATGATGAGCCGTCAAACAGATGAGGTTGGCCATGGGCACCGGATCACCACCCGTTGAACGGGCCAGCCTTGTTGCCGAAATCATGGTCAGTGACTATGCGCGCAGCCTTGGCTTCTGGACGGGCTCGCTTGGCTTTGACATCGCCTATACCCGCCCCGCCCAGAAACTCGCCAGCCTTGTGCACCCTGATGGGGCGCAAGTGATGTTCTACGAACGCGATGGCTATTGGGAAACCGGCCCGATGGAGCCGCCCTTTGGGCGTGGAACGGTGATTCAGGTCTTTGTCGCCGATGCTACCGCCGCCGCCGCCCGCATCACT
>JBJOQW010000109.1:0-7973 GCA_046049665.1 Pseudomonadota bacterium
AGCATTGGACCACTCTGGCTTTACAGACTCAGATTCGTTCTACCCCGCCCAAGGTCACTTCAACATTCTGAATACCTGCAACGTCTGGGTGGGTGATGTACTGGGGGCAGCCGGCATCCCCTTTGGCCGCTGGACCCCCACGCCCTATGCGATGAAGCTGTCACTCTGGCGGTTCCACAGCGACAGTTGATCAGCTGATCGGAATGTCCTGCGCGCCGCATTTCAGCACGGCCTGCGCTGACGGATCACCATCCCGGAAATACTCCAGCACATGCTCGCCAGACCAGCTTTGCACCAGATCGCCCGTGTCGGATTCGCCCCGCCCAATCGCCGTGCCCGTGTATTCATCCTGATAGAAATAGATCACGCGGATCGTAGCCCCGTCATCACACACCACATCCGCCTGCCCCAAACCCATGGCGTTGCGCGATGTCCAGGTGCCTTGGCAGGTCACACCATCATTCACCACGCCTGCCAACGTGCCTTCACCCCGGCCAAAGGCGCGGCCATGAAACCAGCGCCCTTGCTCACCAACGCAGGCCAGCACGCGCACGCAATTCGCCTGATCATCCGTCATCGGGCAAAGTGCGGCCTCTTGGGCGGCGGCAGGCAGACCAAACAAAACGACGGGTAGAAGCGCGCGCAGGAACATGGCAAACCTATCCTTGATACAGATGCAGGAGCCTAAGTTATGACCACCACCTTCGGCAAGGGCCATCACCTGCACCTGATTGACGGGTCAGCCTATATCTTTCGCGCCTATCACGCCCTGCCGCCCCTGACGCGCAAATCCGACGGCCTGCCTGTGGGGGCTGTGGCGGGGTTCTGCAACATCCTGTGGAACGAAATCACGCGTGACAGCGGGCGGGATGCGCCGACGCATATTGCGGTGATTTTTGACCATTCCTCAAAGACCTTTCGCAACGATATCTACCCGCTTTACAAGGCCAACCGGCCCGAGCCGCCCGAAGACCTGCGCCCGCAATTCCCCCTCACGCGTGATGCCACCCGCGCCTTCAACGTGGCCTGTATCGAGGTGGCGAATTACGAGGCGGATGACATCATCGCCACGCTTGCGCGTCAGGCGCGTGAGGCGGGGGGCGATTGCACGATCATCAGTTCCGACAAGGACCTGATGCAACTGGTGGGCGATGGTGTGGTCATGCATGACCCCATGAAGAACGTGCTCATCGATCTGGACGAGGTGTTCGAGAAATTCGGCGTGGACCCCGCCCGCGTGGTCGATGTGCAGGCCTTGGCTGGCGACAGCGTCGATAACGTGCCGGGTGCGCCGGGGATTGGCCTGAAAACCGCAGCGCTGCTGATACAGGAATATGGCGATCTGGAAACCCTGCTGGCGCGCGCGCATGAAATCAAACAGCCCAAGCGGCGCGAGGCGCTGGTGGATAATGCCGATCTGATCCGCATTTCCAAACGCCTTGTCAGCCTTGATGCACACACGCCCTTGGATTTCACGCTCGACAGCCTTGAGGTGCGCCTGCCCGACCCTGATCAGGTGATGGCTTTCCTGACCGACATGGAATTCCGCACCCTGACGCGTCGCGTGGCCGAACGGCTGAAGATCACACCGCCTGCCATGGTCGAACAGGCCGCAGCGGCGCAACCTGACGCAGGCCCCGCGCCCGAAACCCTGCCCTTTGATCACAGCGCCTATACCTGCATCCGCGACATGGACACGCTGGCCAAATGGATCGCCGAGATTACCGAGGTGGGCCATGTGGCAATTGATACGGAAACCACCAGCCTGAACGAAATGGATGCCGAACTGGTGGGCATTTCGCTGTGCGTTACCGCAGGCCGCGCCGCCTACATTCCACTCGGCCACCGTCAGGGCGGCGGGGATCTGTTCGGCGGGGCTGATCTGGTGGCGGGGCAGTTGCCGCTGCAAGCCGTGCTTGATGCGCTGGCCCCGGTTCTGGCTGACCCGGCCATCCTGAAAATCGGCCAGAACTTGAAGTATGACGCGAAAATCTTTGCGCGTTATGGCGTGACCGTAGATCCGATTGACGACACCATGCTCATGTCATCGGCCATGTATGCGGGCCTGCACAACCACGGCATGGATGCGCTTTCGGAACAGTATCTGGGCCATATCCCCATTCCGATCAAATCGCTGCTGGGCACGGGCAAAGGGCAAATCACCTTTGATCGCGTGGCCATTGACGACGCCGTAAAATATGCGGCCGAAGACGCCGATATCACCCTGCGCCTGTGGCAGGTGTTCAAGCCCCGCCTGCACCGCGCGGGCGTGACGACCGTTTATGAAACGCTGGAACGCCCGCTGGTGCCGGTGCTGGCACAGATGGAGATGGCGGGTATCCAGGTGGACCGCGATACGCTGTCGCGCATGTCGAACGCGTTTGCACAAACCATGGCGGGGCTGGAGGCCGAGGTGCAAGAGGTGGCGGGTGGTGCCTTCAACGTGGGGTCACCCAAGCAGTTGGGCGAGGTGCTGTTTGATCAGCTTCAGGTGCCCGGCGGCGAAAAGGGCAAGACCGGCGCCTATGGCACGGGGGCGGACGTGCTGGAAGATATCACCACCCTGCAGGACAGCCACCCAAAGGGCGCGAAACTGGCGAGTTTGATCCTTGATTGGCGGCAGTTGGCCAAGCTGAAATCCACCTACACCGATGCCCTGCAAGACCATATCAACCGCGATACGGGCCGTGTGCATACTTCGTATTCGCTGGTGGGGGCCGTCACCGGGCGCCTGTCCTCGACCGATCCGAACCTGCAGAACATACCCGTGCGATCCGAGGAAGGCAGGCGCATCCGCGAGGCGTTTGTTGCGCCTGCGGGCCGGGTGCTGGTGTCATTGGATTACAGCCAGATCGAACTGCGCATACTTGCCCATATTGCCGATATCCCCCAACTGCGCAAAGCCTTCGAGGATGGCATTGATATCCATGCGATGACAGCCAGCGAGATGTTCAACGTCCCCTTGGACCAGATGACCAAGGATATCCGCAGCCGCGCCAAGGCCATCAACTTTGGCGTGATCTATGGCATTTCCGGCTTTGGCCTTGCGCGGAACCTGCGGATTCCGCGTGCCGATGCGCAAGGGTTCATCGACCGCTATTTCGAACGCTTTCCCGGCATCAAGGAATACATGTCCGAAACTGTAAAGTTCGCGCAGGAAAAGGGCTATGTGCAGACACTTTTCGGTCGGAAAATTCATACGCCTGAGATCAACGCCAAAGGCCCCGGCGCGGGTTTCGCCAAACGTGCCGCCATAAACGCGCCCATTCAGGGCACAGCGGCCGATGTCATCCGCCGCGCGATGGTGCGGATGCCTGCGGCGATTGCGGGACTGGATGCCAAGATGTTGTTGCAGGTGCATGACGAATTGCTGTTCGAGGTGGCCGAGGCGGATGCAGACCGCCTGATCCCCATCGCGCGCGACGTCATGGAAGGGGCGGCTGACCCGGCGGTGAAGCTGTCGGTGCATCTGGCGGTTGAGGGGGGCAAGGGGCGCACATGGGCCGAGGCGCATTGATGCAATCAAGCCACGCTTCCAGCATGTGGCTTCGCGGCGCGATGAACGCGGCTGCCCTGACCGGTCTTGACCAGATTGGCGAAGGCGCCAGTGGCCCCGGCGGCCGTATGGACTGGACCGATCCCGCAATCGCCCAAGCATTTGCGCCAGTGACAGCGATCTTGCGATCAACCGCTTTGCCGGATGCCGCGCTTGTTCGCGTCGTTTGGTTCACCAAAGACAGTCACTCCAATTGGGGCGTGCCTTGGCATCAGGACCGCGTCATTGCCGTTGCGGAAAAGCACACGGTTTCAGGCTTTGGCAACTGGTCGCAAAAACGGGGCGTCTGGCATTGTGAACCGCCAACTGCGATATTCGCGCAGATGCGCTTTGTGCGGGTTCATCTTGATGACTGTGACGCTTCAAATGGTGCCATGGAAATCGCTGTTGGCAGCGAGAGCGAGGGCGCTGTCGCAGAGGGCGACGCGGCCAAGATTGCAGCCCGCTATCCGGCCGAGATATGTGAGGCGCAACGGGGTGATATCCAGATACTGCCGATGTTGGTCCTGCACCGATCACGTCCCTCAACATCCACCGCGCCACGTCGCGCCCTTCGACTTGACTATGCGCTTGGAACCCTGCCGCCCCCACTTGCTTGGCGTGCCGCATGATCCACAACTGGCCCGCCCTCAAAGCCCTTGCCCTTTCCCTGAACCTGCCGCAGGTCACGGTTGACTATCCTTGGGGGAATGAGGCCTTGAAGGCGCATGGCAAGATGTGGTGCTGGTGGTCACCTTACGTGGATGCTGCCGTTTTCAAGTGCGGCAAGGACGAACGCGAGATGCTGCTGGCGGCGGACCCTGACACCTTTGCCATGCACCCCCACTATGCGCCCCATAACCTGATCCTTGTCCGCGCAGGCCGCATTGATGAAGGCTGGGCCAGCGCGCGGCTTACCGGGGCATGGCGCGACGCTGCGCCCAAGCGCTGGCTGAAAGCATGGGACGCCGAACATGGGCGCGGCTGATGACGCACCTGTCCTGACGATCCGCACCCGTGCCGAATTGCGCGATTGGCTGGCGGCACACCATGCGACAGCGAAATCCGCGTGGCTTGCGACCTACAAGAAGCACCATGCCGATTATCTTGCCTATGAACCACAGGTCGAAGAGTTGCTGTGCTGGGGCTGGATCGACAGTGTCACGCGGGCGCTCGATGTCGATCGCAGCATGATCCTTATCGCGCCGCGCAACCCGAAATCTGCATGGTCGGCCATTAACAAGGCGCATGTGGACCGCGCCCGCGCCAGTGGCGCGATGACGCCGGCGGGCGAGGCCAAGATCGCCACCGCGCAAGGGAACGGCCAATGGGATTTTCTGAATGATGTCGATGCGCTGATTGCCCCGGATGACCTGCTTGCAGCCCTAGAGCGCGCAGGCCAGCGCGCCTTTTGGGAAGCCATGCCTAAATCTGTGCGGCGTGGGACGCTGGAATGGATCAAGACGGCGAAAACCGCCCACACGCGTGAAAAGCGGATTGCTGATGTGGTCACGTCGGCCCAACAGGGCCTGCGCCCCGGCCCGTTCCGGCGTTAGCCCCGCGTCAGCCGCACCATGAAAAAGCCGTCCATCCCGCCCCAGTAATCGGGGCGCAGCACCAAAACGCTGGTTGCAGCATGGGATGGGGCAAGGCTGAACCTATCCCAAAGTATTGACATGACACATGCGCCCTAGAGCCTTTGGTTGATCTTGCTGCCGCCGACTTTTCCCAAAGGTCTTTCATCCCCGTCCGTATAACCCGCCTGCAAATGCAAGGCCCGCCACTGTCTGACGTGGATTTTGCTGTCTGGTTTGTTGACGAGATCATGCCCGAGATGCACCCCATCCCGCGCCGCGAACTCACGCGTGTGGAATGCCTGCGCAAGGTGAAAAGCGCGCGGCGTTATCTGCAGCACTTCGGCTTTACCATCACCTCGCATCAGGGCCAGGTGATGAGCCTGATGTGGATGCTTGGGCCGAATTTCTTTGAATTCAGGGCCTTTCGCACGATCCTTGATTATCCGACACTGACACCAGCAGAAAAGGTTGATGCGCTGTGGGCGGTGGATGATGTCGCCATGCAGCGCGCCGAGGATGGCTGCGATGACCGCTACTGGTACCCGCGGATGGTGCCGGGCAACATCCTTGGGCTGAAGGCCTGGTCGGAAATGACACGAGAGGAACTGGACGAGCCGATCGACGAATCAGAAGAGGATCCGTGGAGCCAGTTTCATGACAACGATCCTCAGTAACACCACGGTTCCCAACACACCTGCGGTGCAGGCAGCCCAGCGCAATCTTGATGCGGTCACCCAGCAGTGGATTGACGCGGGGCTGGAGGCTGGGCTTTTTGTCGCATCCCTGCACCCGACAGGGGGCCAGATTGCTGACGGTATTTCGCTGGCCAGAAATGTGTCAAGCGGCGATTACGGGGCTGCACTGGTGGACGGTATCGGAATGGTGCCGGTGCTGGGCGACCTGTTCAAGGGGTTCCTGCGCGGAGGCCGTATCAGACGCATGGTGCGGGCGGCAGACGAAGCGCTTGATGCGGGGCGGCGGCAGTTGCAGCGCGTCAGCGAAATTGCCCGGCGCAAGGTGGCGGCATCAACCCTGCGCGCCCGCATGATCGCACAGCGCGACGACATCATGAAGAAATACGAAGGCTGCAATGACGCCGTATGCCGCCGCGCGCGGGATGAAGAGTTGCGTGATCTTTACGGCCGCGGCAACCTGCCCGCCGAGGGCACAGGGTCATTCCGCAACCCGGACGGCACGCCTGCAGCCGTGGGCGAGGGGATTTTCGTGCCAGACCCGAACGACCGTACGGGCGCGAAGTTAGCCAGGGCACTTGAGGATCATGGGGCCACAGGAATACCCTATTCCAACGGCCGCCCGGACCTTTCCGGCTTTCCACCACTCGGCTCGACCGCACCTGATGGCAAGGCTTGGTCGGTAGAGATAGAACAGAGCTTAGTGGGTGGCAGAAAGGCAGATACAGACGCTTCCTGGGGTGCATGGCGCGATCAATATGGCGCAGACCACTGGGACCCAACAGATGGCCATTGGCACCATTCTGGCGATGGCGCGACGATGCAGTATGTAGACCAAGATATTCATGGCCCACTGTCTTACATCGGTGACAACGCCATCAATCAAAGCCCAGAGTTCTGAACTTAAAAAAAGGCTAGACTAATGACCGAAATCATATGGCGACCTGAATGGCAGCTTCGTCCTCCCGAAGACCTGCCCTTCAATCCGGATGGTTCGCTTGCATTTGGAGAGCCGGTTGGGAACCTGACGCTGCCAAGCGACTATCTTGGCTTCAAGCGGCGGGCAGGCGCCGCGGCGCTACGCGACCGGGGATCGTGGTTTCTGGCGCGGTTTGATGACGGAACGCTGCTCTGCGAAATTGCGTGGTTGGGAAGTTGGCGTAGTGTCCGCCTTGGTACCTTGAACTACAATAGCGACCCCGACCCGGCAGATCGGTGCTTGCCGCCGATCTTTGTTTCGATCGGATATGCCGAACCGGGGCCGATGGATGTGGTCATGAACGTGGAGCAGGGCGACCCGGATTTCGGCAAGGTCTATGTCTGGTTTCCATCTCATGATCCGTGGATGACAGGCACGAACACGCGGGAACTGGGCTTTGTGGCAAACAGTTTTGCCGATTTCATGAACAACCTTGCGCGACGGGAGGCGTTGTGAGCCGCGCCGATGGGTTTGGCCCAAGGGTTTGGGTGGCTGATTTTGCGGCCTATCCGGAGGCGGTGCTGCAGCTGATGGGGCCGATGGAAATGGTGCCGCTTGGCACCGATGATCTGCGCCTGCTGGCCGGGCGGGGTGGCAAGATCACGGATGATACGCGCGCCATGCTGGCCACCACGCTGCCGCGTTTTGCCGCGACGGGCGCGCATATGCGGCTGGGCCTGTGCAGCTTCAAGACCGGGCCTGGGCGGATGCTTCCGGTCTTTACGCCAGATCAGGCCATCACCACCCTGCGCATGCGAAACCGGCGGGTGGCCCTGATTGCGGCACAAATGCTGGCCGAAGGGCGGGAGGGCGCGCTTTACCTGCGCCCCTACCAGGATTTCCCGCGCTGGACCGAATTCCGCCTGTTCATCCGCAATCGTGCACTGGTGGGGATCAGCCAGTATCATCTGGACCGCCGCTATCCCGAGATCATGCAGCGGGCGGACATGATCCGCGAAAGCATTGCAGCCCTTTGCAAGCACCTGATGCCCGCCCTGCATGTGGAAACGATTGTGGCCGATGTCGCGGTTGATCCGGCAGGGCAGGCCATGCCGCTGCTGATCGAACTCAATCCATCTGTTGCGCGCACCGGGCCGGGGCTGTTTTCACGGGCGGGTGGGGGCAATTTTGATGGCACGTTCCGTGTGGTCTAGACCTTA
Organism: Pseudomonadota bacterium; assembly: GCA_046049665.1. Taxonomy (GTDB): domain Bacteria; phylum Pseudomonadota; class Alphaproteobacteria; order Rhodobacterales; family Rhodobacteraceae; genus JAAFHS01. The sequence continues at coordinate 7,944 of JBJOQW010000109.1, forward strand.
GCCCTGCGTTAGCCGCACCATGAAGAAGCC